>NZ_JVJI01000125.1:0-150685 GCF_001072665.1 Streptococcus pseudopneumoniae
ATTTCATAATAAAAACACCCCAAAAGTTAGATTTTTTCTGTCTAACTTTTGGGGTGCAGTTCACTTTTGAACTGGTTCCTTTTTTTATTTTCAAAATCTTGATTTAGGCTTTTTCACGAATGACCAAAACACCATCTTCCATGTCAGCTTCTAGGTGTTTAGCATCAAGATTATCCAAGTGGAAATCTGTCACTTTATCTCGGATTTGTTGTTCAACCACACGACGGAGTGGACGAACACCCATAACTTCATCATATCCTTCTTCAGCCATGTATTCTTTAGCAGCTTCGCTCACTGCCAAGTCAATGTCTTTCTTAGAAAGCGTCTTGTTAACTTCAACCAACATAAGGTCCACAATCTTAGAAAGGTCTTCCTTAGTCAAGTGTGAGAACTCAATGACTGCATTAAAGCGGTTGAGAAATTCTGGACGGAAGAAAGGTTTCAAACGATCCATCAACTCTGGTTTGTCCGCATCTTCTGTCAAGTTGGCTTCATAGCCAAATCCAGCATTTGATGTTGCGATAATGACAGTGTTCTTGAAGTTTACTGTATTTCCTTGGCCATCTGTCAATCGACCATCATCCAAGACTTGGAGAAGAAGGGTAATGACTTGAGGATCAGCCTTTTCAATCTCATCCAAGAGAATGATAGAGTATGGATTGCGACGAACACGTTCTGTCAAGGTATTGCTATTGTCATCATAACCCACATAACCGGCTGTTGTACCGATTAACTTAGAAACGGCTGTGCGGTCACTGTATTCAGACATATCCAAACGGATGATCGCATCCTTGGTTCCAAACATATCAAGTGCCAATTGCTTAGCAAGCTCTGTCTTACCAACCCCAGTTGGTCCTACAAAAAGGAAGCTACCGATTGGGCGATTGCCTTCATCAAATCCTGCACGGTTACGACGGATAGCACGAGCCACTGCTTCTACTGCCTTATCTTGACCAATAACTTTCGTCTGCAAACGATGACCCATATCTTTCAAACGTTCGATGTCCGTAGCCCCCATTTGAGATACTGGAATACCGGTCATTCGTTCTACAGATTCAGCCACATCGTTGACACTTGCAGTCACTTTCATATCTTCTGTATGGTTTTCGATTTTCTTTTCCAATTCTGCAATGCGTGTTTTATAGTTTAGAGCTGCTTCAAAATCTTCTGCCTCAACTGCTTTTTCTTGCTTGTCTTTTTCTGCCTCAATTTCACGTTCAACAGCATGAACATCTGTTACTGGATGCTGAGCTGCCAAGTGAGCCGCCGTAACATCGACAAGGTCGATAGCCTTATCTGGCAAGCTACGTTGAGGAATGTATTGGACTGAATAATCTACCGCTGCTTTCAAGACTTCGTCTGGCAAGATGACATTGTGATGTTGTTGATAGAGATCACGAATTCCTTGAAGGATTTTATATGTATCCTCTGCTGAAGGAGCATTGACTTTGACTTCATTGAAACGACGAGCAAGAGCCGCATTCTTCAAGATGGTGTTACGGTATTCATCTTGAGTCGTTGCCCCAATAACGGTCAATTCCCCACGAGATAGGGCTGGCTTAAGAATATCCGCAAGTCCCTTAGAACCACTGTCACCTCCAGTAGATCCAGCACCAAGTATTTGGTGAATTTCATCAAAGAAGAGAATGATATTTCCCGCTTCTTTGACCTCATTGACTAAGTTTTGAACGTTTTCTTCAAAACTACCGCGGTATTGAGTACCAGCTTCAAGTCCAGAAATATCAATGGAAATAATTTCCTTATTCTTAATAGCAGCTGGAACATCACCATTCACAATAGCTTGTGCTAAGCCTTCGACAACTGCTGTCTTACCAACACCTGCGTCTCCAACTAAAACAGGATTGTTCTTGGTACGGCGTGAAAGGATTTCAGATGTTTCTTGAATTTCCTTGTTTCGTCCGATAACAGGATCCAGCTTACCCTCACGTGCTTCTGCTGTCAAGTTTCGACCCAGTTTAGCAAGGACACCATCTTGTTTCATACCTGAAGCCTGTTGTTTCATTTGTCCATCAGCTTCTGCATTTCCTGGCAATTGACCAGTTGCACGATAGTGAGCAAATTCCTCAGGTGTGACTTCACGTCCATTAATCAAGTAACGGCGATTTTCAGAACTGTATCCTCGCATACCACCCATCAATTGGTTAAATAAATCATCCATGTTGTTAAAATTATTAAAGTTGTTGTTCATATTCTTTACCTCTTTTTATTTACTTAGTTATGATTACTGATATTGACTATCTTTGACTTTTATTTTAAAAAATTTAGACTAGCTAAATCGCTACTCTACGTACTATTTCTGGTTTTTCTTTTTCAAGCAGGAGTAGACTATCTTTATTTCTGAAGATTTCTAGATTAAACATAGACACACCTCTTTCTATTTTACTTTAAATAATACTCTTCGAAAATCTCTTCAAACCACGTCAGCTCTATCTGCAATCTCAAAACAGTGTTTTGAGCAACCTGCGTCTAGCTTCCTAGTTTGCTCGTTGATTTTCATTGAGCATAAGTGTTCTAGTAAGGCTTTCATTTACCTTACGTTCATAATATACTACATTAGTCAGAAAAGGTCAAGAGATTTGACTTTAATTGACCAATAAATTTTACAAAAAGAAGAACTAGCTTTTAACTAGTCCTTCTTTGTATTATTTTATATAATCTTAATTCAATGCATCCAAGGCATCATCCATTGAAAGAACTTCGTGGAATACACGTTGTGTCAATTCAGTTTTTTGCTCTGGAGTGAGGTATTTAGTGTTTACACAGTATCCAGAGATACGTACGATAACGTCTTCACCTGACATGATTTTTTCGTAAACATCGTTCAAGTCCATAACATTCAAGTTAACGTGTTGTCCACCGTTTTCGAAGTAACCATCAAGAATTGTTACCAAGTTATCAACTTGTTCGTCACGAGTCTTACCAAGAGCGCGAGGTGAAACTTGAGTAGTCAATGAGATACCATCAGCTGCATAACTAAAGTCAAGGCTAGAAAGTGAGTTCAAGTTTTGCAACCACCCACCTTTAGCTTTATTAGATGGGTTAGCACCTGGTGAGAAGAATTCAAGTTTAGACAAGTTCACAGAACCATCTTCGTTGAGGTATACACCTTTGTGGACTGGTGAGTTACCAGTTTGTTTAGAGTAAGCAACGTTAGATGTGATTGTCAAAAGTGATACTGTAGCTTCAGCGTCTTTGTAAAGTTTGTGGCTACGTAGACGAGTTGTGTAAGCTTCGATCAACCATTCTGCCAATTCGTTTGAACGTGGGTCATCTTCACCCCAACGTGGGTATTCACCGATTGTTTCATAATCGTAGATGTAGCCATTTTCGTCACGGATTGGTTTAACTGTAGCATATTTGATAGCTGACAATGTATCAACAGTGTTAGCAAATCCACAGATACCAAATCCCATGTTAGCACGTTGTTTAGTTGGCAAGAAGGCCATTTGAACAGCTTCGTAGTTGTACTTATCAGTCATGTAGTGGATGATATTCAAAGCATCTACATAAGTGTCAGTCAACCAGTCAAGAGATTTTTCAAAGTTAGCTTTAACTGATTCAAATTCAAGAACTTCGTCACGAATTGGTTCGATGTCAAATACTTTGTAGTCTTTGTGAACATCGTCGTAACCACCGTTCAAACCAGTAAGAAGGGCTTTCAATACGTTTACACGCGCACCGAAGTACTGGATGTTGTGGCGTTGTTCTTCATTTTCTGGGTCAAGTGGAGACACACAGCATGAGATACAGCTCATTTCACCATATCCGTCTTTAGCCATTGTTGTTACACCTTCGTATTGGATAGAAGAGTGTTTGTGGCTCATGTGCATACAGTAGCGACGGAAGTTGTATGGCAATTTATCAGTCCAAAGAACTGTCAAGTTTGGTTCTGGAGAGTTACCGATGTTGTCAAGAGTGTTCAAGAAACGGTAGTCCATCTTAGTAACACGGTGACGACCGTCGTTACCCATACCAGCCATAGAAGTTGTGATGAAAGTTGGGTCACCTGAGTACAATTGGTCATAAGCTTTTGTACGAGCAAATTTAACTGTACGAAGTTTCATAACGAAATCATCAACGAATTCTTGGATTTCTGATTCAGTAAATGTACCACGAGCAAGGTCACGTTCTGCAAAGATGTCCAGTACGATTGGCACACGACCTAAAGATGTTGCAGCACCGTTGATAACACGGCAGACAGACATGAAGGCGATGTTAACCCATTGGATTGCTTCTTTAACGTTCATCGCTGGTTTGCGAACGTCAACTCCGTAAAGATCACCCAAGCGAACAACTTGTTGCAACGCTTGGTATTGAAGGTTGATTTCTTCACGAAGACGGATTGTTTCTTCATCGATTTCTTCGATTGCATTCCAGTCGTTTACTTTTTCTTGCATCAAGTAGTCTGCACCGTAAAGGGCAAGACGTGCGTAAACACCGATGATACGTCCGCGTGAGTATGCATCTGGAAGACCAGTTACAGTGTGAGCGTGACGAGCGCGACGAATGTTTGAAGTGTAAGCACGGAAGATACCGTCGTTAACTGTTGTTACATATTTAGTGAAGATTTCGTGAACAGCTGGGTCTGGTTCGTATCCATTTTCTTTCAAAGTAGTTTCAGCCATACGGATACCACCTTTTGGCATGAAGTTCAATTTGAAGAGTTCATCGTTTTGGATACCAAAGATAACTTCATTTTCTTTGTCGATAAATCCTGCAGGGATATCAGCAATAGATGTTGGACGAGTGTCCATTGGGAAACGAGTTTCTTCGTAGTGAGCCTTAGTTTCTTCTACAATCTTTTTGATGTGAAGTGAACGTTCTGTTGGTCCTGCAAGGAAGCTTTCGTCTCCATCGTAAGGTGTGTAGTTAGCTTGTACGAAGCGTGATACACTTGCTTTTTCTTTCCAATCTACGCCTTTGAAGCCTTCCCAAGCTTTGTCAAAAATATCTTGTGCTTCAACAACTGTCTTAACAACCATGTTAATGTCCTCTTTTTTCTTTCTAGTAACAGTCATCTGTTACATTCATGAGACAAGTATACCACACAGTAACCGATTTCAACAAGTGGAAAAGGCCTATTTTTACACTTTCTTTTCTAAAACAGTCTATATTTCGCCCTAAACTGTATTATATTTTTGAAAAAAATATACCCTTTTTTCCTTTTTTCAGAAAAAAGGGTATAATAAAAGAAAATAAGCTGTAAAAAAGGTGCTAGGTATGTTGATTTTCCCCTTATTAAATGATTTGTCAAGAAAAATCATCCATATTGACATGGATGCTTTTTTTGCTGCGGTGGAAATCAGGGATAATCCTAAACTCAGAGGAAAACCTGTCATTATCGGAAGCGACCCTAGGCAAACAGGTGGACGGGGAGTCGTTTCGACCTGTAGCTATGAGGCACGAGCTTTTGGTGTCCATTCTGCCATGAGTTCCAAGGAAGCTTATGAACGTTGTCCTCAGGCCGTCTTTATCTCTGGAAATTACGAGAAATACAAGTCTGTGGGATTCCAGATTCGTGCTATTTTTAAGCGCTACACAGATTTGATTGAGCCTATGAGTATTGACGAAGCCTATTTGGATGTGACAGAAAATAAACTCGGTATCAAGTCAGCGGTCAAAATTGCTCGCCTCATTCAAAAAGATATCTGGCAAGAACTCCATCTGACTGCTTCTGCCGGTGTTTCCTACAATAAATTCTTAGCTAAAATGGCTAGCGATTATCAAAAACCACATGGTTTGACAGTGATTCTACCTAACCAGGCTGAGGATTTTCTCAAACAAATGGATATTTCCAAGTTTCATGGAGTAGGAAAAAAGACAGTAGAACGTCTTCATCAAATGGGAGTTTTTACTGGCGCTGACCTACTTGAAGTCCCTGAGGTAACCCTAATAGACCGTTTTGGCAGACTGGGCTATGACCTGTATCGAAAGGCTCGTGGTATTCACAATTCCCCCGTCAAATCCAATCGCATCCGTAAATCAATCGGGAAGGAGAAAACCTATGGAAAGATTCTCCGTGCCGAGGAAGACATCAAAAAAGAGCTGACTCTTCTATCAGAAAGAGTCGCTCTCAATCTCAGTCAACAAGAAAAAGCTGGAAAAATTGTCATTTTGAAAATCCGCTACGAAGACTTTTCAACTCTTACCAAACGAAAAAGTCTGGCTCAAAAAACACAGGATGCTAGTCAAATAAGCCAAATAGCCCTGCAACTCTATGAAGAATTAAGCGAGAAAGAAAGAGGTGTCCGCCTGCTGGGGATTACCGTGACTGGATTTTAAAACCTTGAAGAGTTGACCCTTCAAGGTTTTTCTTATACAAATAAACGGACAAAGCTATACAGTAGCAAGACGCTACCGAGTACAATACGGTATTTACCGAAAAGGGTAAAGTCGTGTTTTTTCACATAGCTAGTCAAAAAGCGAATAGCCACCATGCTGACTGCAAAAGCTACTCCCATCGCAACCAAGAGCAAGAACAATTGCCCAAAGTCCAAGAGTTGTCCTGCTTTCACAAATTTGAAAATCTTTAAGGCACTGGCTCCAAACATAACAGGAATCCCTAAATAGAAGGTAAATTCTGTCACAACAGAACGACTAGTTCCATTCAACAAACCACCGACAATCGTTGCTCCAGAACGGCTTGTCCCTGGTAAAAGGGCAAGAACTTGGAAGAGGCCGATATAGAAGGCTGTCGTATAAGGAAGCTTATCCAACTCTGTTACACTTGGCTCGATAGCACGCACTTTATTGCGCTTTTCCAAATAGATAAAGGCAATCCCATAGATAATCAACATGAGAGCAACTGAAACCATATTATGGAAGTGAGTATCAAACCAATCATCAAACTTAAATACAGCAAGCAAAGGTAAAGTAGCTACAAGAACTTTAGACCACAGTTGCCAAGTTCGACGAACTTCCTGCTTGTCTTTACCCGGTTTAAAGGGATTGAGCTTATTAAAGTAAATCACCATAACCGCCAAAATCGCACCAAGCTGAATCACGACATTAAACATGGACATAAAGACTTCATTTTGATTTTGGTATTGGATAAATTCCTCTGCTAAAATCAAGTGACCTGTACTTGAAATCGGCAGCCATTCCGTAATTCCTTCAACAATACCGAAGAAGATAGATTTTAAAATTTCAATAAGATACATAGATTACTCCTTTTTTCTATCTTCCATTATAGCATATTTTTTTAGTCTGTGACAGTTCTCTTTAAAAGGCACCGATACTGCCACCGCCTCCACCTCCGGAGAAGCCACCGCCAGAACTTCCATTTCCAGAAGATACGGAATAGGTACTTGCTGTGTTTGCGATGCTGGCATAATGGCTCATTTGCGCGCTTGAATGATAAAACATACTATGCCAGCCATAAGCTACATAGAGATTGATATCTGGATTTTCCACTTGAATCTGATGAACCTTCATCAAATGACTAACCTTGTCCGCATAGCCAAATAAGGTCGCATATACCAAGAGGCGATTCCAGACCACAATACTTTCCAATTCAGCCTGATCCAATCGTGCAATCTCACGCAACATATTTTCAAAACTGGTCCAGAGATAGTAGACTTCTGCTCCTGCTTCATTTAGGACACCATCACGATTATCTAATCGAAGCTTCCAATAATAGAAAACAGCCAAAACCAAACCTAGAAAACCAAGTATTGGCAAGGGGATGTAAAGATAGCCATAAACATCCAAACTGTACAAGAACAAGCCAAATCCGATAAATAGGGGCAGGATAGTCAAAGCACCCATACCCACTTGCAAGACCTTTTCCCCACCAGTTAAAGGACGGTAGTAATCCGGAAGCCCCCAGAAGGTAACTCTATTTCTCACTCCTTCTTGCATCTCTTTCAATACTTCTTCAAAAGAAGATTTGAGCTGACGCCCCTTTGCTTGAATCCGTTTTTCATCAGAGACTTTTGCTCTACGATAAAGGCTATCAGATACCTTGTAATCCGCAAACAAATTGGAAAGAGTTTCTTCTTTTTTGCCTGAAAAAGCCAGATCTAGACAGTCTTTCTCAAAGCCTGACAAACCATCTTCTTTTACTAGCCTCAAACCAACTGCATCTCCTTCTGAAATGATAGAGACATTTCCACGGTCTATCACATCTAGCAAGGTAGCTTGAATAAGTTGATCAAAGGTGAATTTTCCAGCTCCCTTGACCAAGGGACTCACTTCCTCCAAGGAGGTAGAGTAGACAGCCTCTGATAAAACCATAGGCTCTAATTCCATTGGTGGTTCATAGATACGATGATTTTTGGAATATTTGACCGAAGGAGTGGTCTTTCTTCTATAAATAAAATAAAAGCAAATACTCAATAACAAGGAGATAGAAAGTATGGAAGGGAAGACCCAAGTAACGAGTTGTTTACTTTGCTCTTTTTCTTTAAAAATCGAGTCTTCTATCTTATTAAACTCTTCTAAACGATTGCCTTTCAATCCCTGATCCCTAGCGCTAGCAAAATCAGTTCGAGGCCAGTATGCATGCAATTCAACTCCACGCTTAGCCGGAAGATTGTCTAAACGGATAGTATAATCAAGGTTACTCTTTTCAATCGTTCCCTCTCTAAAAAGTTTCCCTGTATGGAAAAAGAGTTTTTCAGCCCCCTTATCTCCCCTTACATGAAATTCAAACTTTCCAATAGCCCCTGAACTATCTGTCAGAAGTTGCCAATTTAATTCAGCGATGTCATCATATAGAAAAAGCAAATTTTTTAAGTTCCAGACAAGGTCAACTTCAACTGTGTCGCCATCTTGACCTGGATTATAAACTTTAACAGTATAACCATCTGCTCCTTCTGTTACTTCGCTAGTAACATCTGTCAGTTCAGCACCGTTTTTCGCAGCCTGAACCTTCGGATGAGGGTCAATGTCAAATCCGCTAGGCATCTTGCCAGCACGTCCAAGTCCCACGATTTGGCCCTTAAAGTCCTCCTCAAACTGATAAACTATCTTTTGTCTAAATTCTGCCGTATTGTCTGCATGAATATACAAATCTCCTTGATAAGAGTTTATCTTGAAATCAATGGCAAAAACAGAGAGTGGAAGAAGGCAAAACAAGCCTAACACCAGTAAGAAAAAAGTTTTTTTCATCAACTAATCCCCCTTTTTATCTTTGCTATCATTATATCATTTTTTCTCAAGTAAGGGCTTACCTATATTGAAAAATAGAGTTTTTTTCGATAAAATAGGAGACAGTTATTTTTTAATAGATTAGAAATAGGAGAAATCATGAGAAAAATATACTTATCTATTTTCACAAGTCTCTTGCTGATGCTGGGACTTGTCAATGTTGCTCAAGCCGATGAATATTTACGCATCGGTATGGAAGCGGCATATGCCCCCTTTAACTGGACTCAGGATGATGATAGCAATGGGGCTGTCAAAATCGATGGGACTAACCAGTATGCTAACGGATACGATGTTCAAATCGCCAAGAAAATCGCTAAGGACTTAGGTAAAGAACCTTTGGTTGTTAAAACAAAGTGGGAAGGTCTAGTTCCTGCTCTTACTTCTGGTAAGATTGACATGATTATTGCAGGTATGAGTCCTACTGCCGAGCGTAAACAAGAAATTGCCTTTTCAAGCAGTTACTACACTAGCGAACCAGTTTTGCTTGTCAAAAAAGATTCTGCCTACGCAAGTGCTAAATCTTTGGCTGACTTTAACGGTGCGAAAATCACTTCTCAACAAGGTGTCTACCTTTATGACTTGATTGCACAAATCCCAGGTGCTAAAAAAGAAACTGCCATGGGAGACTTCGCTCAAATGCGCCAAGCTCTTGAGGCTGGTGTCATTGATGCTTATGTTTCTGAACGACCAGAAGCACTGACTGCTGAAGCTGCGAACTCTAAGTTCAAGATGGTTCAGGTAGAACCAGGTTTCAAAACTGGGGAAGAAGATACAGCTATCGCCATTGGACTTCGTAAAGATGACAACCGTATTAGCCAAATCAATGCCAGCATTGAAACCATTTCAAAAGATGACCAAGTTGCCTTGATGGATCGTATGATCAAAGAGCAACCTGCCGAAGCTACAACAACTGAAGAGACTAGCAGTAGTTTCTTTAGCCAAGTCGCTAAAATTCTTTCTGAGAACTGGCAACAACTATTGCGTGGTGCTGGTATCACTCTTTTAATCTCAATCGTTGGAACCATCACAGGTCTCATTATTGGACTTGCCATTGGTGTCTTCCGTACTGCTCCTCTATCTGAGAATAAAGCCATTTATGGCTTACAAAAACTAGTCGGCTGGATTCTCAATGTCTACATTGAAATTTTCCGTGGTACCCCAATGATCGTTCAATCGATGGTTATCTACTATGGAACTGCCCAAGCTTTCGGTATCAACCTTGACCGCACACTGGCTGCTATCTTCATCGTTTCGATCAACACTGGTGCCTACATGACTGAAATCGTACGTGGTGGTATTCTAGCAGTTGACAAGGGACAATTTGAAGCTTCGACTGCTCTTGGTATGACCCATAACCAAACCATGCGTAAGATTGTCCTCCCTCAGGTAGTTCGTAACATCCTACCAGCAACTGGTAATGAATTTGTCATCAATATCAAAGATACATCTGTATTGAACGTTATCTCGGTTGTCGAACTTTACTTCTCAGGAAATACCGTAGCAACTCAAACCTATCAATACTTCCAGACATTTACAATCATCGCCGTGATTTACTTTGTCCTCACCTTCACCGTAACACGTATCCTACGCTTCATCGAGCGCCGAATGGACATGGATACCTATACTACAGGTGCTAACCAAATGCAAACGGAGGATTTGAAATAATGACACAAGCAATCCTTGAAATTAAACACCTCAAAAAATCCTATGGACAAAACGAAGTGCTAAAAGACATTTCTCTGACCGTCCACAAGGGAGAAGTCATCTCTATCATCGGAAGCTCTGGAAGCGGAAAATCAACCTTCCTACGCTCCATTAACCTACTTGAAACACCAACTGATGGACAAATCCTTTATCATGGACAAAACGTCCTCGAAAAAGGCTATGACCTCACGCAATACCGTGAAAAGTTGGGGATGGTGTTCCAATCCTTTAACCTCTTTGAAAATCTTAACGTACTTGAAAACACAATTGTCGCTCAGACGACTGTCCTTAAACGCGAACGTACAGAAGCTGAAAAGATTGCCAAAGAAAACCTTGAAAAGGTCGGCATGGGAGAACGCTACTGGCAAGCGAAACCAAAACAACTCTCAGGTGGTCAAAAACAACGTGTGGCCATCGCTCGTGCCCTCTCCATGAATCCGGACGCCATTCTCTTTGATGAACCAACATCAGCTCTCGATCCAGAAATGGTTGGAGAAGTCCTCAAAATCATGCAAGATCTGGCTCAGGAAGGCTTGACTATGATTGTCGTAACCCACGAAATGGAATTCGCCCGTGATGTCTCTCACCGTGTTATCTTTATGGATAAGGGGGTGATTGCTGAAGAAGGCAAACCAGAAGACCTCTTCACCAATCCTAAAGAAGACCGTACAAAAGAGTTCCTTCAACGCTATCTCAAATAAAAAGAAAAGGCTGCATCAACCGTGCAGTCTTTTTGCTGTCCTCATACTCTTCGAAAATCTCTTCAAACCACGTCAGCTCTATCTGCAACCTCAAAACAGTGTTTTGAGCAACCTACGGCTAGCTTCCTAGTTTGCTCTTTGATTTTCATTGAGTATCAAAATGAAAAGGCAGACCTTATTCAAGAATCCGCCATTATCCAAAGATTAATCTTCAAATTTTTCATGATTTTTATCATAGAAATCAATTAAACCTAGAGCTGTTTCAAACGAAATATTTTTTACTTTTGCACGCCCCTGCGCTAGAGCAATGATAGACATTTCACGCGCATTCGTTTCTTTAGAGATACGGTAGCCTGTGATTTTCTTATCACGAACCCAGCCAACAACTGATTCTACTTTTTCAAAGTTTGACTTAGCCATGTCCTTCTCCTATTTTCTTCTTTACGATATTTAATTGTATACGTTTTTATGACTTTTGTCAATAAAAAAACATATATTCAATAAAATTAATGATTTATTTTTCTATTACTATCTTATTAAAGCCGATAATATATAGGTTTCCCCTTGCTATAAACCATTAGTAAATACCTTTAAAATAATTGTATTATTAACTCTTTTGTTTGTAAAATTATTCATACTTTGCAAATAGCAATTCTTGATAGATTAGACAGGTTTTATACTCAACTTTATTCTATTTACCTAACTTTAAAATAATATTTCTAATAGCAGAAGACTTGCTCTCCACACTATTACTAACTATTATTTCTCTTCTCCTTCTTTGATATTCTTCCTGCCTTTATAAGCACTTTTCACTTGATCAACTGGTACTATTTATTTACTTTATCAATATTCCTTTTTATTTCTTCAAACCTATAAAAAGATGAGTCGTTAGGAGACAATAGTATCCTATCTTCTAACATTTTCCACTGTTTTTATCTTCTTAGTATCTTATCACTCTTCTCAGTTAACTCAGTATAAGGTTTCTCATTAGTATTGATTATTTTTTCTAATTCCTATTATATTTAACCAAATTTCAGATTAGACATATATAAAATAGTGGATTCTAAAAATACTCCTTATATATAACAAGTAATTTTACTCTCTTACTATAAACTGAATCAAAAAATAATAGGTACTATAATGACTTGTGATAGAAATAGCGTAATCGATTTCCTAAGTCCATAGGAATCGCCCCCTTTCTTCACCCTCATTATAGCACCTATACATCAGTTGTGCAAATAATATGATATTTTTTTATTAGTCCTCAGACAAGCATATTATAGAGCGTTTCATTACCATTTAAGTTAATATAAGATGGATCAAAACCTTCCATTCGACGAATCAAGCCTGCATAATCATGCTTATCTGCCAAGGCAATCCCAATTAATACTGGTCCTGTCCCCTTGCTAGCTCGCTTAATATACTCAAAACGTGTGATATCATCATTTGGCCCCAAGATATCATTTACAAACTCACGCAAGGCCCCTGGACGCTGTGGAAAATTAACCACAAAGTAATGCTTGATCCCATCATAAATCAAGGCGCGCTCTTCCATTTCTGGCATACGGTTGATATCATTATTTCCTCCAGAAATGATACAACAAATGGTTTTCCCCTTGATATATTCAGCCAAAACCTCTAAAGAGGCGATACTAGCCGCTCCAGCAGGTTCTGCGACAATCCCTTGCTTAGAGTAAAGGTCAATCAATGTTTCAGAAATCAGTCCCTCATCGACACCTACTAAGGTTTGAACATGTTGACGAGTTGCTTCATAGGTCAATTGACCTACCTTTTGTACAGCAATCCCATCCGCAAATTTGTCAATTTCTTTGAGTTTAACAGGTCCACCAGCTTCAAAGGCGGCCTTCATGGAACGTGCCCCATTAGCCTCTACTCCGATAACTTCAATTTCTGGACTTGTTTCCTTGATATAGGTAGAAACCCCAGCAATGAGACCACCACCTCCAACAGGAACTAAGACAGCATCAAAATCAATCGATTCTTTTCGAGCTTCTTCTAAAATCTCATAAGCAACTGTTCCTTGACCTGCCTGAACATGGGCATCATCAAAAGGATCAATAAAAGTACGATTTTCAGAAACTGTAAATTCTTGAGCTGCTTTGGCTGAGGCATCAAAAGTATCTCCAACTAATTTAATAGTCACGAAGTCCCCACCAAAAAAGCGAACTTGACCAATCTTTTGTTGCGGAGTAGTAATTGGCATGAAAATAGTTGCAGGAATCTTCATTTCATTGCAAGTATAGGCAACTCCCTGCGCATGATTCCCCGCAGAAGCGCAGACTACCCCACGCTCACGTTCTTCCTTGCTGAGCTGGGAAATGGCATAATAGGCACCACGAATTTTAAAAGAGCGAACACGTTGGGCATTTTCTTTTTTCAAATAAATCTTAGCACCATACTTCTCCGATAAATAATGGTCGTAATCCAGTGGGGTATTCACAACCACACCATTCAAGACCTTGTGAGCCTTGATTATATCTTTTGAACTTAACATCATTTTCTCCTAGACTATCTCATACTATCACAATCCATCCTCTTAAAAAAGAGATGAATTGATTATAAAAGCGAGTTAGTCCCCCAACTCGCCTTCACCTTAATTTCTATCAATTAGTTATAGATTTTGAATGCATCATCGTCGTTTTTACCAACGAATGGCATTGCTTTACGCAATTCTGCACCAACTTTTTCAATTTCAAGGTTAGCTGCTTGTTCACGGTAAGCAGTCAATTTTGGACGTCCAGCTTTATAGTCATTTACAAAGTCATTTGCAAATTTACCATTTTGGATATCTGCCAAGACAGCCTTCATATTTTCTTTTACTTGTTCAGTGATTACACGTGGACCTGATACATAGTCACCGTATTCAGCAGTGTTTGAAATAGATTGACGCATTTTCTTGAATCCACCTTCGTAGATCAAGTCAACGATCAATTTCATTTCGTGAAGAACTTCAAAGTAAGCCAATTCTGGGGCGTAGCCTGCTTCTGTCAAGACTTCGAAACCAGCTTCGATAAGGGCAGTCAAACCACCGCAAAGTACAGCTTGTTCACCAAACAAATCTTCTTCAGTTTCTTCTTTGTAAGTTGTTTCAAGAAGACCTACACGAGCTGCTCCAACACCTTTACACCAGTCCATAGCAATGTTTTTCGCATTTCCTGTTGCATCTTGGTAAACTGCATAAAGAGCTGGAACACCAAATCCTTCTTCATAAGTACGACGTACCAAGTGTCCTGGTCCTTTAGGAGCACACATGAAGACATCTACATCTGCAGGAACTTTGATAAATTCAAAGTGGATGTTGAAACCATGGGCAAACCCAACTGCATTTCCAGCTTCCAAGTTTGGAGCGATTTCTGCTTCGTACAATTCTTGTTGGATTTCGTCTGGTGCCAAAATCATGATAACGTCAGCCAATTTAGTTGCTTCTGCTACTGTGTAAGTGTCAAATCCATCTTCTTTTGCTTTGTCAAAAGATTTACCTGGACGTACACCGATGATGACATCGCGACCTGAGTCACGCAAGTTTTGAGCATGCGCATGTCCTTGTGAACCATAACCGATAACGGCGATTTTTTTACCGTCAAGTGCTGCTACTTTAACATCTTTTTCGTATTCCATTTGAACTGCCATAGTTTTTCTCTCTTTTCTATTATTTATTGCCTTTTAGGCTGGTTTAACAAATTTAAGTTGGATTGTTAATCGCGGGTAAATCCAGTTGCACCCGTACGAGCGATATTGCGAATACCGTATGGTCGAATGACTCGCAATAGAGCTTCGCTCTTTTCAGCATTTCCTGTCATTTGAATAGTAATCGAGCTTGGCGCTACGTCTACCACCGTTGCACGGAAAGGTTGAATAATTGCTAGAATCTCAGCTCGCTTCTCAGCTGGCGCTGACATCTTAACCAAAATCACCTCGCGCTCCAAGTGTGGTTTATCTGTAATATCTCTAATGCGAATCACATCAATTTGACGATTAAGCTGTTTGATAATTTGCTCCACCTCATCATGAGAAGCTACATCAATAATAATGGTGATACGCGATACATTCGGATCTTCTGTTGCTCCAACAGAGATACTTTCGATATTAACCTGACGACGAGACAGGACACCGGTAAAGCGATTGAGGACTCCTGATCGATTTTGTAGTTTTGCTGTTAACATTCTACGCATGGAACTTCACCCCCAACATCTCATGATTGCTCTTACCAGCTGGTACCATTGGTAACACCTGTTCCTTACGAGAAATATCTACCTCGATTAGCATCGGAACATCCTCAGTGATGACTTCAAGATCTTGAGCCAAGGTCTCAGGATTGTCAAATTTATAGTTTTTAATACCGTAAGCTTGTGCCATCAATTGGAAATCTGGAAGGGTATCAAAGACTGACTCTGATGTTCTACCTTCATAGAAGGATTCCTGCCACTGGCGGACCATTCCAAGTGAGTGGTTGTTCAGCATAACCACCTTGATTGGCACCTTGTAAATATTCAAAATAGCCAATTCTTGGTTGGTCATTTGGAAACCACCATCCCCAACGAACAAGACTACTTCCTTATCTGGGTTAGCAATTTTAGCACCGATTGCTGCTGGAATTCCAAATCCCATCGTTCCCAAACCACCTGAAGTCACTAACTGACGTTCATTTTGGTAAGGATAGTACTGAGCTGTCCACATTTGGTGTTGACCAACGTCTGTTACCACAATGGCATCACCATTCGTCAACTCACCGATGCGTTCAATAACGGCCTGAGGTTGAACCACACGTTCTTTCTTATCATAAGAACGAACACGGTTCTTGTCTTTAGTAACTTTCTCAATCCATTTCTCAGTATTGTTATGAACTGTCGGTTCTGCTAGCAACATTTGCAAGGCTTTCTTAGCATCTCCAACTACAGGAATATCCGCACTGATAATCTTGCCAATCTCAGCTGGGTCAATATCAATGTGAGCAACCTTAGCATTCTTAGCGAAGGTCTTAGGATTCCCCGTCAAGCGATCATCGAAACGACAACCAATACTAATCATAAAGTCCGCTTCCGTCATGGCAATATTAGCTGCGAATGACCCGTGCATGCCTCCCATTCCAAGGAAGAGTGGATGACTCGTTGCAATCGTTCCTTGTCCCAAAAGACTGGTTACCACCGGGATTTGATAGCGTTCTGCAAATTCATTTAATTCTGCAGCTGCTTCAGCATAACTAATCCCCCCACCAGCTAACAAGACTGGTTTTTTAGCCTTGGACAATTGCTTCAAAATTTTCTTGATTTGCATATCATTCGGCTCAAGAGTCGGTTGATAGCTTGGTAGGTTCACTTCTGGTGAATAGATGAAGTCGGTTTCTAAAGCAGATACGTCTTTAGGTAGGTCAATGACAACTGGCCCTGGTCGACCTGTAGTTGCGATATGGACAGCTTCCGTAATGATTCGAGGGATATCAGCTGTCTCCCGAACTTGGTAATTGTACTTAGTGATTGGCATGGTAATTCCCACAATGTCTGCCTCCTGGAAGGCATCCTTCCCAATCCCTGCTCGCGCCACCTGACCTGTAAAGACCAAAAGGGGAACACTATCGCTCATGGCATCCGCAATCCCTGTAATAGCATTTGTTGCTCCCGGTCCGCTAGTGACGACGGCAACACCCAACTTTCCAGTTGATTTGGCATAACCTTCAGCTTCATGCAAACAACCTTGCTCATGGCGTCCTAGAATGTGGCGAATGCCTTTAAAATTATATATCGCATCATACAAAGGCAAGACTGCACCACCAGGATAACCAAAGATGGTATCAATTCCTAAATCACGAAGTGTTTCCAAAACTAGGTCCGACCCCGTCTTAGGAGATTCTAAACTGATTTTCTCCATTGTTCCCCTTTCTCTTCTCTTAAAAATAACTTGTTACTATCATACCATTTTTTCAAAATTTTTCAAGAGAAAAGAAGAAATTTTCTGAATTTTCTATTTTAACGTTTATTTATGAATATTATTATTGTTTTTATAAGTTTTAAAAGGTAATTTATATTCTTTTTCAACTTATTTCTATTGATAATTATATATTTCTTCCGCAAATTTCTTTAACTCATTTTTATATGTAAATTTTTATGAGTTCATATTTTCAGAATCTATAAAATTTATCGGAACTATACAAAAAAGGAAGCCACTAAGTGACTTCCTTCTATAGCGAGGACTGATTAGTCTTCACCTTTGTTTTTCTTAATGATTTCTTCTTGTACTGACTTAGGTACATCTTCGTAGTGGTCAAATACCATCATGAATGTACCACGTCCTTGAGATGCAGAACGAAGAACTGTTGCGTAACCGAACATTTCAGCAAGTGGAACGTAAGCACGAACGATTTGGCTGTTACCGTGTGCTTCCATACCATCTACACGTCCACGACGAGCAGTTACGTGACCCATAACATCACCAAGGTTTTCTTCTGGAACAGTGATTGTTACAAGCATCATTGGCTCAAGGATAGCTGGTTGTGCTGATTTAGCAGCTTCTTTAAGAGCAAGTGAAGCCGCGATCTTGAAGGCAGTTTCAGATGAGTCGACATCGTGGTATGAACCATCGTAAAGCTTAGCTTTAACGTCAACCATTGGGTAACCTGCAAGAACACCGTTAGCCATAGATTCTACCAAACCTTTTTCAACCGCTGGGATAAATTCGCGAGGAACCACACCACCGACGATTGCGTTTTCGAATTCAAATCCTTTACCTTCTTCATTTGGAGTAAATTCAATCCATACATCACCGAATTGACCTTTACCACCAGACTGACGTTTGAAGAATCCACGTGCTTGAGTAGAAGCGCGGAATGTTTCACGGTAAGATACTTGAGGAGCACCTACGTTTGCTTCAACTTTGAACTCACGACGCATACGGTCAACAAGGACATCAAGGTGAAGCTCACCCATACCTGAGATAACTGTTTCACCAGTTTCAACGTTTGTTTCAACGCGGAATGTTGGATCTTCTTCAGCCAATTTTTGAAGGGCGATACCCATCTTGTCTTGGTCAGCTTTAGATTTTGGCTCAACCATCAATTGGATAACTGGTTCTGGAACGTTGATTGACTCAAGGATGATTTTAGCTTTTTCATCTGTCAATGAGTCACCAGTTGTAGTATCTTTCAAACCAACGGCAGCAGCGATATCACCTGAGTAAACAGTGTCAATTTCTTGACGGCTGTTAGCGTGCATTTGAAGGATACGTCCGATACGTTCACGTTTACCTTTAGAAGTGTTCAATACGTATGAACCTGATTGAAGAACACCTGAGTAAACACGGAAGAATGTCAAACGACCTACGAATGGGTCAGTCATGATCTTGAAGGCAAGAGCTGCAAATGGCTCTTCGTCAGATGCTGGACGAGTTTCTTCTTCGTCTGTATCTGGGTTGATACCTTTGATTGCTGGGATGTCAAGTGGGCTTGGAAGGTAGTCAATAACAGCATCAAGCATCAATTGAACACCTTTGTTCTTGAAGGCAGAACCACACAATACTGGGAAGAATTCAACGTTGATAGTCGCTTTACGGATACCAGCTTTCAATTCTTCGTTAGTAATTTCTTCACCTTCGAGGTATTTCATCATCAATTCTTCGTCAGTTTCAGCAACTGCTTCGATCAATTTTTCACGGTATTCTTGAGCTTGGTCAAGGTATTCAGCTGGGATGTCTTCTTCAAGGATATCTGTACCAAGGTCGTTAGTATAGATTTCAGCTTTCATCTTGATCAAGTCGATGATACCACGGAAGTCATCTTCAGAACCGATTGGCAATTGAATTGGGTGTGCATTTGCTTGAAGACGATCGTGAAGTGTGCTTACTGAGTAAAGGAAGTCAGCACCGATTTTGTCCATTTTGTTAGCAAATACGATACGTGGAACTCCATACTCAGTTGCTTGACGCCAAACTGTTTCAGTTTGAGGCTCAACACCTGATTGTGAGTCAAGAACGGTAACCGCACCATCCAATACACGAAGAGAACGTTGTACTTCGATTGTGAAGTCCACGTGTCCTGGTGTGTCGATAATGTTTACGCGGTGGTTGTTCCATTGAGCTGTTGTCGCAGCAGATGTGATAGTGATACCACGCTCTTGCTCTTGCTCCATCCAGTCCATTTGTGACGCACCTTCGTGAGTTTCACCGATTTTGTGGATTTTACCAGTGTAGTAAAGAATACGCTCAGTAGTTGTTGTTTTACCAGCATCGACGTGAGCCATGATACCGATATTACGAGTTTTTTCAAGTGAAAATTCGCGTGCCATGAGGTTTGTTTCTCCTATTTATTTTTGATTTCTATTCTATTATAACACGATTTTAATAAAAACGGATAGGCAGGACCTACCCGTTCTCAATGTTTTCATGCTATTGTTGGTTTCAACTTGTAGATTTACAAGTTGAATTGAACTCGGGCTAAAGTTAGTTAGCCGATTTGAGCTGGAACGGGATGCTGTGTGAAAAAGATAAACTTCCTTGTATTCATCGAATACTGCGTCAGTTTCCTATTTTCACCTTGCATCCTTACCGTTCCTAGCATCATGATATAGTTGAGCTCAAGCTAAAAGTCTGGAGAAAAAGATGAATCTCATTTGTTGCAATCGCAACCTGCTTTGATTCCCTATTTTTTCTGGGACTTTCTTAACGCTTTCGCATCCTATCTTACCAACGGAAGTGTGCGAATGCACGGTTAGCTTCAGCCATACGGTGAGTGTCTTCACGTTTCTTAACAGCTGCACCAGTGTTGTTAGCAGCATCCAAGATTTCTTTTGCAAGACGGTCTTGCATTGTGTGTTCACCACGAAGACGAGCGATTGTTACCAACCAACGAAGTCCAAGTGTTGTACGACGTTCTGGACGAACTTCAACTGGGACTTGGTAGTTAGAACCACCAACACGACGTGCACGTACTTCAAGTACAGGCATGATGTTTTCCATAGCTGTTTCAAATACTTCAAGTGCATCGTTACCAGTAGCTTCTTTGATTTGCTCAAAGGCACCGTAAACGATTGAAGCAGCTGTACCACGTTTACCGTCAAGCATAACGCGGTTGATAAGACGAGTAACTAGTTGTGAATTGTAAAGCGGATCTGGCAATACGTCACGTTTTGGAGCTCTATTTTTACGACTCATTTCTCTTTATCCCCTTTCCTTATGCTTTTGGACGTTTAGTACCGTATTTAGAACGGCCTTGTTTACGATCGTTAACACCTGCAGTATCAAGTGCACCACGGACGATATGGTAACGTACCCCTGGAAGGTCTTTTACACGTCCACCACGAAGAAGAACCACGCTGTGCTCTTGCAAGTTGTGTCCGATACCTGGGATGTAGGCAGTAACTTCGATAAGGTTGCTCAAACGTACACGAGCGAATTTACGAAGGGCTGAGTTAGGTTTTTTAGGTGTCATTGTTCCAACACGAGTTGCAACACCACGTTTTTGTGGTGAAGAAACGTTTGTTTGAACTTTTTTATGACTGTTGTAACCAACGTTCAAAGCTGGTGATTTAGATTTTTCTACTTTTGATTTACGCGGTTTGCGAACCAATTGGTTAATTGTAGGCATCTACATTCTCCTGTGTTTTTTTATTTTTGGTGATGATACACTTGGTGACAGCTATCATCTGTGTGTACTTTTGCAACATTTGTCAGCACGTCCCTGTACACTCTTGAGAGACCAAAAGTAAAAAGTACCGTCTATTATTGTAACAAATTTTTCCCTTGGTTGTCAAGATTTTTTTCTTTTTTATTGTTAATTTTAGCTCTTTTATAGTGCTCCCCCAAAAAAGAAAAAGGAGGAATCCCACCCTCCTAAAGTTAGTATTGTTCCATTCAATCCCATCAATTTTAGCACATAATGGTTTTCGAGTTATGATAGTATCACAACCAACCAGATTCTTTCGCGATATTAGCTGCCTCTGTTCGATTACCAGCATCTAATTTAGAAAAGATATTAGTGACATAGTTTCGGACTGTTCCGTTGGATAGATAGAGTTTGTCTGCAATTTCTTGGTTAGAGAAGCCCTGAGCGATTCCCTTTAAAACTGCGATTTCTTGCTCTGTTAATGGATTGGGATGTGTCATCACCACTTCCATCAATTCAGGCGAATACTCCTTGCGCCCTTCGAGGACAGTGTGCAAGGTTTGCATGAGATCTGCAATGCTTCGTTCCTTTAATACATAAGCATCCACTCCAGCCTTGACCGCACGTTCAAAATACCCAGGACGCTTGAAGGTCGTCACCACAACCACCTTTGTTTCAAGCTTTTCTACTCGTATCCACTCCAAGACTTCAAGACCTGTCTTAACAGGCATTTCTACGTCAAGGATGGCGATATCTACAAGCTCCTTTTCTAATAGTTGGATTGCTTCTTGCCCATTCTTAACTTGAAGGACAGACTCCACATCCGGTTGAAGCGTGAGCAACTGGCACATGGCATCTCGCAACATACTTTGATCTTCTGCGACTAATACTTTCATCTAGTTTCTCTCCTTATAAGCTAGTCGAACCTGTACTTCTGTCGGTTGTTTTTGACTAATCACATTTACCTCTCCCGAAAATGGAAGGACACGTTCTCGAATTGTATGGAGCTCATCCCCCTTTATAAAAGTAAAGCCACAGCCATCATCTCTCACTGTTAGAATGAGTTCTTTCTCTGTCCGTTCTAATTTCAAGTAGACTTTAGACGCTTTAGCATGTTTGATGATATTGGTCACTAATTCAAGCAAAATCATGGAAGCCGTTGACTCCAATTCCTGAGTTAAGCTAGCTGTATCTAGTTGATTAGCTATTTCCACCTCAATTCCAGCAATTTCTAACATCTTTTTCACAGTCTCTAGTTCGGATGTCAAAGTTCTAGACTTAAGATTTTCCACAATGGTTCGCACTTCATTCATGGAATCCTTGCTGATCTGGTGGATTTCTTTTAATTCTTTCTCCACCTGTGGATAAGCCTCCATCTGAAACAACTGCAAGGCTAAATCTGTCTTGACACTGAGCATGGCAAAGGTGTGTCCCAAGCTATCATGCAAATCCTGACCGATACGACTGCGTTCATTTTCAGCAAGCAATAGATTTATCTGGGCATTTTGCTTAGCCTGACCTTCTTTCAAATCCTCAGCAATACGAATCCGAACCAAGCCAAAAGTCATTAAATCGACAAAAGCAAGAATTACAAGTAGATAGAGTAGAAACTCAACTTCGATTCTCTGAAAAATCAACAGTTGGCCCACAACAAGGACTTGAGCAAGAAGAAAAGTCCAGACATGTAAAGACTTTAAACTACGTACACCAAAATGATAACTTAAGAGGTTAGAAAGGAAAAAGAAGAACCAGATATAATTAACAGCAACAAAGGCAGTATTCCCAACTACATAAGTCAGCATGAGACCCCAATATAGCCAAGATAGGCGCTGGATCTTAGTTGTTAAAACACCCAAATATGCCACTACAAATAGAATATCAATCAATAAATGCCAGGCAGAAAGCCACCCAGTCACTACAGGTAGGATGGGGAAAATCATAAAAATTAAACTGGCCCAAAACATATAGTGTATGCTTTTCAGTCTTTCAAGCATTAAGCATTCTCCTTATGACCTTGAAGGTAAATGGTCAAACCAAACAAAACTGCTGAAAAAACAAGTAGATAAACTGTGGCTGATAAATTGATGCCACCCTCGTTTAAGAAGGTCTTGAGCAACTCCATCAACTGATAAGTTGGTAGACACTTCCCGATTGCTTGCATCCAGTCTGGAAATAAAGAGATGGGCATCCAGAGTCCGCCTAAAACAGCCAAGCCTAGATAGAGAAGATTGCCCACGACAGACATCAGCTGACTAGAAGGCAATAGTGTCAAGGTCAATCCAAGCGCTACAAAGGCAACACTTCCTACTATCAGCAAGAGCGCAGCCCCAATCCAGCTTCCTAAAGGCATATCCACACCTCTGACCAAGTGCCCAACTGAGAAAACAACCAGGATTGAGACCAGATAATCAACCATCATACTTGTTATCTTTGATAGATAATATTCTACCATATTTACCGGAGTATGGCGCAATATTTTCTGCCAGTTGTTGATTTTATCTGTATGTAAAACAGCTGGGAATGAGAAGATAGCTGTCGACATCATGGAAAAGGCAGTCATAGAGATAAGGTAATCACGCATAAAATTCGCGGGTCCACCTGGTGTGTCCTGGTACATGCCTGAAAAGAATAAATAGAAGGCTGTCGGCATACCTACGGATAATAGATAATAGACTAATTGTCGTTTGGTCAATAGAAATTCTATCTTGTTTAGTGCGATCCATCGTTTCATCTTAGTCATCTCCCTTTTGTGTTTCTTCAAAGATTGTATCCAACAAGCTACGATTATTGACTTCAATTTCTTGAATCCTACATCCTGCTTGCACTAACAGTTGCCAAAAAGCATCCGCTTCACGTGTAACTACTTGCAGAGCATCTTGTTTTTGTACCCACCTTTCAACCAAGACTGACTTCTCAACGACTTCCTTGTAAGCTAGAGGAAGGATAAAATGCTTTTCAATCTCCTCACTACGCATAGCTAGAGGCGTCGTATCACGAATCAACTCTCCCTTATTTAAAACCAAAATCCGGTCAGCTGTATGCTCTACCTCTTCAATATAATGAGACGAATAGAGAATGGTGACTCCTTGCGCTTTTAGGTCCCAAACAATTTCCCAAAAACGTTGACGGGTAGAGGTATCCATGGCCGCAGTTGGCTCATCTAAAAAAACAAGCTTTGGTCGGCCAATCAAGGTCAAGACAAAAGAGAAAAGACGCTTTTGCCCACCTGACAATTTTTCTGCAAATTGCTCTTTTTGTTGCTTGTCAAACTGCAACAGTTGATCGATCTCCTGGTTGCTCAAGGGATTTGGATAAATACTTTGAAAGAAAGCAATCAACTCTTTGACCTTTAATTTCTGAACGATGACATTTTCTTGAGGGAGATAGGATCTTGTGTAGTCTAACTGAGAACTCGTCACTGGCAAGCCTTGAATGGATACTTGACCGCTGGTGACCAGTTTATCTCCAAGCAAACAGTCCAAGAGTGTTGTCTTTCCAGCACCATTGGGACCAATCAAGGCGACGCATTCACCTTCAGCTACCTCAAAGGAAATATCCTTCAAAATAGCCTTGCCCTTGATGATTTTATTTAAGCTTTCTACCTTAATCATGTTCATGATATTCTCCTTTCAGCCACTCCTTTCCCATCGGAAAGGCAATAAAAATCATAAATCCTAGACCCCAGGCACCGCGAATGGCTTGGTGAAGGAAGGCTTGATCAAACCAACCTGTAAACATTTCTACCAACCATGCCACTAGTGATAGCCCAATAAAAAGATAGAGAAACGCTTTTTTCATTTTTCAAACTCCTTTTTCACATCTGAGACCAATTTCAAGCCTTCTCGGATCAACCAAGACATCATGCCAAATCCTGCAAATAGTTCCCAAGGAAAATGATAGAAGTCTTCGTCCAATCCTGAGAACATGAGATAAGTCATGACTCCTGCTGCTACTAAACTCATTGCGACAATTACTTTATGTTTCATTTTTTTCTTCCTCCATTTAATACATCTAGTATAATTCTTTGAAGGTAGAATCACTAGAAGCTTCTGTCATGAGGAAATATGACAAATGTCATAAAAAAAGAAAGTTGTAAAATCAACTTTCTTTTTAATCTATTAAATTTTTATTCCACACTAAATAGGTATGGGTAAACAGGTTGTTGCCCTTGGTGAATCTCAACTTCAACGTCTTCGAATTCTTCTGCGATTTCTTGGGCAATTTCATTGGCAAGTTCTTCGCTTCCGTCTTCACCGACATAGAAGGTTACGATTTCACTATCTTCATCCAACATATGTTTCAAGGTTTCAGTTAAGGTTTGGTGCATGTCAGGGTTTGACACGAGAATTTTCCCATCAACCATACCAAGATTATCGTTTTCATGGATTTCCAAGCCATCAATGGTTGTATCACGAACGGCTGTTGTGACGCTTCCACTAACGACATCGCTAAGAGCAGCAGTCATACGCTCTTGGTTTTCTTCGATGGATTTGCTTGGATCAAAGGCAAGAAGACTTGTCAAACCTTGAGGAAGAGTACGAGCTTCCACCACTACTGCTGGTTGCTCCAAAACTTCTGCTGCAGATTGAGCCGCCATAAAGATATTTTTGTTGTTTGGCAGGAAGATAATGTTACGAGCGTTGACCTGTTCAACAGCCTTGATAAAGTCTTCTGTTGAAGGGTTCATAGTTTGACCGCCCTCGATAACATAATCCACACCTTGAGAACGGAAGATATCTGCTAGACCTTTACCAGCCACTACAGCAATCAAAGCATACTCTTTTTCTTCAGCTGGTTTGCTAACTTGAGCAGCTTCTTTCTCAACCTGTGCTTCGTGTTGGTTACGCATATTGTCAACTTTTACCTTGACCAAGCTACCATATTTGAGACCTTCTTGCATAACAAGTCCTGGATCTTCTGTATGGACATGGACTTTGACAATTTCATCATCATTGACAACAAGGAGAGAATCCCCGAGTTCATTCAAGTAGTTACGGAATTCGTCGTAGTCAAAATCTTTGGCATAGGTTGGACCTTGCTTAAGAGCTACCATGATTTCAGTACAGTAACCAAAGGTGATGTCCTCAGTCGCTACGTGACCAGCTACAGACTTATGATGTTCAGCATTGATCATTTCACTCATGTTGGCCGGAGTCGCTACAAAGTCCTCAGATGCAATATATTCACCAGTAAGGGCTGAAAGGAAACCTTCATAGATGAAGACCAGTCCTTGACCACCTGAATCCACAACGCCAACTTCTTTCAATACTGGAAGCATGTCTGGTGTTTTAGCTAGAGCTGTTTTAGCACCTTCCAAGGCTGCGCGCATGACTTCAACAGCGTCATCTGTTTGCTCAGCTTTTTTCTTAGCACCGATAGCAGCTCCACGAGAAACTGTCAAAATCGTTCCTTCGACTGGTTTCATCACTGCCTTATAGGCAACTTCTACACCTGATTGGAATGCAAGGGCCAAGTCTTGACCTGTTAACTCGTCTTTATCCTTGATGGCTTGTGAAAATCCACGGAAAAGCTGAGACGTAATAACACCTGAGTTTCCACGCGCACCCATCAAAAGACCTTTGGCAAGAATGCTCGCTACCTCGCCAACTGTAGAAGCTGGCTTGTCTGCAACTTCTTTAGCACCATTTTCAATGGTCATTCCCATATTTGTTCCAGTATCTCCATCTGGAACTGGAAAGACGTTTAATGAATTGACATATTCAGCTTGCTTATTCAAGCGAGTTGATGCAGCCTGCACCATTTCTTGAAATAAGCTAGTAGTAATTTTTGACACGGTTATTCTCCTACAACTTTGATATTTTGAATGTAGACATTTACAGTCTGAGCAGTAATTCCAAGCTGGTTTTCCAAGCTAAAACGAACACGCTCTTGAATGTTTTTTGACACTTCGCTAATCTTTGTTCCGTAGCTCAACACGGTATATACATCAACTGCAATACTGCCATCTTCGGCCGCCTTTACAACGACACCTTTGGAATAATTTTCCTTACCTAGAAGGGCTTGGAAATTATCTTTGAGGGCATTTTTACTAGCCATACCGACCACACCAAAAATCTCAGTTGCTGCTCCACCTACGACGGTTGCAATCACTTCATCTGTTAGTTCGATTTGACCATCTTTTGTATTAATTTTTACAGTCATCCTTTTTACCTCAACTAGTTGATACTCTATTTTATCATATTTCAGCCCAAGTGTAAAAGCAGAATACTGTATCAGCGGATATTTACTCTATTTTTCAAATGATTTTATATCTACAGTAAAAGAAAAAAGACCCTAAGGTCTCCTTACTTTTATTATTAAACGCGTTCAACTTTACCTGATTTCAAAGCACGAGCTGAAGCCCAAACTTTTTTAGGTTTACCATCGATAAGAACAGTAACTTTTTGAAGGTTTGGTTTTACGGCACGTTTTGTTTGGTTCATCGCGTGTGAACGGTTGTTTCCTGATACAGTCTTACGACCTGTAAAGTAACATACTTTAGCCATTGTGTCTTCCTCCTATTAGATCTAATATAGCGGATGTGCTAGCACCACATACCGTACTATGTTATCACACTTTCTTTATTTTTGCAAGGGAATTGGAAGATTTGTTTGTGTCTAAATTTTTGGGAACAATCAAATATCCTTATAACTCAATAAGAAAACGAGATTTTTCAGACAAAAAAACTGGAAAAAGTTCCTCACTTCACCCCAGCCCTTGACTATATTGCACTATTTATGCTACAATATTGTTTGACTGATTAAGCAAAGTGTGTGTTTGTCTTAATCGGTGGTGTAGGAGTTGCTGCTTCTACACCTTTTTCGTTTTTATTTACTTTATTATTGTAACACACATTAGGCAAAAAAGCAACTGTTTTGTATGAAAACATGACAAAAACACCTCTAAAAAATCTTTTTTTAGAGGCTTTTGTCTGCCTTTTTGTATTATTTATGCCCTCTTTTTCTGATAACAGCTTTGTGTGGCCTATGGTTAATACGAAATCCTGCACCTGGTCCCGTATCCCTAAATTCTTCATACTCTTGTCTCCAAGATCCAAAAAATAGATTGTATAGCTGATCGATTCGTTCAAGAAGTATCATTCTGGCCATAGTACAAGCCCCTTCGATGGACCAATACATCCCTCGATGTTTCATACGGTAAGTAACCTTTCGGTGCTGACTCTCCATTACCCCAATACCATGTGAGGATAACCCTCTAAGTTTAGGTGGTCTAGTGTCACAGAAATTTCTTAATAATTTCTTACGGAAATTGTAAAAATTATCAAGAGCTTCTTGACTTTCTGTGAGAGATTCAACTGTATCTAGTACGGTCTGAAGTAGGCTCTTCTGATGATTTTTGATGGCCTTAAAAGCAAGATCAAGTAGTGTAGATGGGTACGGCTTCAGGAATCTTTTAAGTTCTTCATTGACATGATAGGCATCCCAGAAATGCTCATGACGTTTAATCCGTAGGACCTTCTTAATTTCTTGAAATATTCTGCGAGAATATCCTTTACCATTGTCCGAGTTAGTGATAAGAAGAGTTCGATCAGTGATTTCAAAATGATTATAGAGATAGTCTATCAATTCTTCCTTTGCTTGTTCATGGCTTGTATGGATAATCTCATGCTTATTCTCTAGTACATACCGATTATTACCAACCTTTTTCGCTCCAGTATGAATCAGGAAATGGGCTAAGTCTGTATTGTGTCGTTCATCATTGCTTGATGTTGTCTTGACGAGCACACCATCTCCCTCCAGGTAGATTTTATCTGCCTGGATTTTTTTCGGTTGCTCATCACCTCTAAAAAGCCGATAGCGTTCCCTATCTGAAAAGAGTCTGCCTGCCATTTTTACAGACTTCAAAACAGCGTCCTTTGTTATCTCCAGGCGATAAGCCATCTTAACTGTTCGACAAACTTCACGGTAGGATAAAACAGAAGCGTGTTTTGCCATGTGAAAAATCAACTCAGGAGAATAACGCATATACCTTTCTAGACCCAGCCACTCATCTACGGGATAACAACTTTTCTTTCCCTTTCGCCAGCGATTCCTAGAGAAAGTCACCTCTCCAAATGTAAAAACAACTGTCCTCTCTGTACTATCTATCCGCTTATATCCCCTCAATCTCATGGAGGGAGCAATCTGTTCGTCATAATCTCTTACTCGCTTCAGGAATTGCTGCTCACGTTTGCGATCTAGTTCTGCTACAAATTCTTTTTCATCAAATCTAAACATACTCTCTATTGTACTGAAATCATGAATAGATTGAAAACATCACAAACTTTCTGCAAGACTCTTTCAAAAATAAAAGCCTTCCCTTATTGGGAAGGTTGTTTGATTATAAATATAATTATATTTATAACGTTAAACTTTCGATTAGTTTATCAAGATAATCTGATGCAGACTTTGCACCAACTGCTTTAGCAATTTTATCCAATTTTTTCCTATTGCTTGGTTTCAAAGTAAACTGAAATTGTTTCTTACGTTCAAAACTTTCAAAGCTGGCTACATCTGAAATCTGCTCAGGTTGATGGGTTGCTTCGATAATCTGCGAAATCTCTTTTTCTTTTGGTGTGAATGCCATGACAATCTCCTTCTAATTATATTTATAATTGTATTTGTGTTTATAAATATAATTATATTGTATCATAAATTTTTGCAAAAGTCTGCTCCAGCTCAGTGAAAAACTTTTTGTGTTTTTGATAAAGCTCAGAATTCTCCTTCATATCTGCAATAGAGATCTTATCAATCGTGGAATGATTGAATAACTCTTTTGCTGGTACAATTCCTAGAAGGTTATCTGTTCCTTTTTCTTTAGCTTCAAGTCCCAGGGCTTCCAGTAATTCTCTTGATGATCCATAGTTTGGTCGAATCATATTTGCTAAGAAATATAACTCAGCAGTAATGTATGATTCTCTTGTTCGATAGTCAATTACATCTTTTCTGAATGCTTCTAACCGAGTTGATAGATTGAATTTGGCATTATAACCAAACTCTGAAGGAGTCAAGGGACTAATAATAGCGTGACTGACAGCAACAGCATTTTTAGTAGCTGTAGCAAAGTCTGGTCTACAATCAATCAAGATATAGTCAAACTGATCCAACTTTTTCTTTTCGTAGTTATCCTCTAGCCAAAGATAAAGTAACATATTTTTCTTATCGCTGTTCTCCAGATCTCGTTCCACCGTGTCAAGTTGAACTGAACCTGGAATTAGACTGATATTTTCCTTGACTTGCTTTATATCCACATCGCCTCCTTTAAAAGCATTAGCAATTGTATTCTTGCTCTCATAAAGATTATAGCACTGAGTCAAATTACACTGATGGTCTAAATCTATAAAGAGAATCTTATGACCTTTCTTAGCCAACCATTCCCCGTAATTAAAAGTTAAAGTTGTTTTCCCAACACCACCTTTGATAGCGGCAAATGTGATAATCTTCATTTGATATCCTCCTGTTTTTCTATACTTCTATTATACCATTATAATTATATTTGTCAATATGTTTATAATTATATTTATAATTATTTTTCGTAATGAAGATTCTCCTTCCCTTTCGCCAGCAGTTCCTAGAAAAGGTTATCTCTCCAAATGTAATGAGAACTGTTCTCTCTTTACTGAAATCATGACTAGATTGAAAACATCAGAAACTTCTACAAGACTTTTTCATCCTCAAAACGTCGGTCAACTTTCTCTTCTCGACTACGCACGTGCTCCTTAATATCTCTATAATCTGTGTAATGTTTTAGAGTATCGTCAAAGAATTCTTGTAAGGCTCCTTTTTCAATTTGAAATTGTTTGATCAGTTGACTGACATCTTCCAACCCCATATCTTTTGGGACTCCCAAATCATCCAATAATTGTACCGACGTAAGACTATTTTCTGGAGATTTCTGGATGGCTAAAAGTGCTCCTTCAATTTTATGATAACGTCCAAGTCGCTCATCTAGTTGTCTTAATTCCTCCTGGGTAGTCTCAATCTTTTCATTAAAGCGCTCCTCCAAATGTTGAAATTGTGCTCCATCTGTCACGCCGTGCTCGACTAAGAAATTATATTCCTTAATCAGTTCACGCATAGAGGAAATTTGAGCGTTTTTAGTTACAAGTGTTTCTCCATTTTGTTTGGCCAATTGCCTTGCGACAGTCAAGCCCATCATGTACCTATTTTTTTGAGATTGATCAGGATTGAGAAAATAAAAATAGTCTTTCTCTTTGATATAGATGGTATAATTTCCATCCTCATTTTTATCAACTTTATGAGAAGGTATTAAAATTGTACCACTATTTAAAGCTCCCATATCCATCTGCACGTAAATGCCTTGCTTGCTTTCTTGCTCGACCTGCCAGGATTCCACTTCCAATTTCAATTCAAAATCATTTGACGTTTTTTCTTTTGATTCTTGATACTGTGCTTTCAATTCCTCCACATCAAAAACTAACTGATTCTTAGAAATTCTCTCTTTTATTTTTTCAAGAGAATAGAGTCCTTTCTTCGATAATGTATCATCTCGGACATTTCTTTGTTGAGGCTGATCAAGTAATTTATACTTCACAAATTTACCAGAGAAATCAATCTGAAGATCAAGTGCAGCTGCCTTTTGTTTAAAATCTTCCAACGAAAGAGAGTGCTTCAGAAGAAAATCAAGACGTTCCTTGATTTCAAATCTATAATTATTTTGTCTCCGCCAAGCAGAATACTTTGTATAAGAATTTTTCATAGTAGGCTCAATAATTTTAGCGCCATATCGTGCCGCATGTTTGTCCGAAATGGCTCTCAAATTTTTCAAGGTTTTCTTTTCCCAGCGAAATTTCTTGAGCGTTGAGGTATTGGTGGTATTAAGTATGATATGGTTATGAAGATGATCTTTATCCGTGTGGGTTGCAATCACAAACTCATAATTTCCACCTGTCAATTCTAACATCGTTTGACGACCAATTTCATGAACCTGCTCAGGAGTCAAGTTATCATCTGGAGAAAAAGACTGGATAATGTGATGAGCCAATACTTGTGTTCCTGAAGATAATTCTTTCAAGTCATCATCTCCTTTTTTAAAGGCTGCAGCTAATTTTGTCATGACCATTTCTTCATCTGCTATACTAAAATCAGAGATCCCATTTCCAGATACTAGCTTCATTTGAAGCTCACCATTATGATAGACAAGAGGAAAATCAAGATCACTTTCTGCAGTTTCTGATACAAGAGTTTTCGCTTCATTCAGAATATAGCGTACAGCTATTTTTAAATTGGAAGGAGTTTTAATTTGTTTGGGTGTTTTGATTACTACCATTCGTCATACGTCCTTATTGTTTTCACTTTTCGTTCCTGTAAACTTTTCTTCTCCACACTAGAAAGTTTGACAGCCACCATCTCTTTCAACTCAGATAGATAGTCAATGACTTGTGCCACTTCCTCTGGCGTAACTCCTTGATTTTCATTGGCATGTTTAGCAATTTGGTTGATGTTCGTACCCACTCGATTGATAGCAACTCGAAGGTCTTTCAATTCGGAAAAATCAATTTGAACCACCTTTCCTTGCACCAATTGATTCTTCGCATAGTATTGAAAAGATGGAACTCCCATTTGGGCCATCGCCTTTTTAATTTGACGATCTTCCTCTGGTGTTAGTCGTATCAATTTTTGTATATAGCGTTTTCTATTTTCTCGTTTCTGCATTATTTTTTTATCCTCTTTCTCTCAAAGTCTCTGGCATTTTCTGACCAGGCATAATCCCCTGACTTCCTTGTGGCAAGCGTAGCAAATGGATATCCATTTACGAAATTTAAAAAAATCAGAGAAGGAGAACCTTGTAGTTTTCCTTCTTGATTTTCTCAGTTTTGGGGAAATCCCCAAGCCCCTTTCCTATATCTTTTGGAGTACAACCTCTAACAATTTATCGCAACCAACTGAAGATGTTTTTGAAAATAGATGATTGCTTATCACTATTTTCTACACTTTTTTCTTTCTTACCTTGCAACTTTTCAGCTAGGACAGAAAGTTGTTGAGTAGTTAGAGGCTGGAAAATAGACTGCCCAATTTGTATTTCTGTCAGTAAGATTTTTTCAGTGAGTACAGCTTGAAATTCTTCATCTGTGATCATCTTGAGTAGCTCAATATTTTCTTCTTCCCACTCCAAAAGAGCAGGATCTCCTTCAGGTAGTTGAGACTGCTCTTCCTCTAGTTGCTCCAGAACTTTTTGGCGAGTCAAGTCTTTAGCGTTTGGCGATACCCCTTGAACTCTGTCTCCATCCATGATTGGAATAAAGTCTGAGAGGATGATGATAAGTTGTTCTTCTTGTTCATTGGTCATGAGTGTTGTCCTCCTTGATGATGGTTTGTTTTTAATTTGACCTTGGGTTTATTTGGGGTGTCCCGTTCGGTCATTTCGAGAAACCCTTCTCTTTTTTTGATTGTGCATCTGCTTTCAACTCCTGCTTGTGTTCTTCAACAGCTTGCTTGCTCTGATCTTTAAACTTCTCCAGTTTTTGTTCAAAACTTCGCTTCGTTTGTTTCTCTTGGCTCAATCTTAATTGTTCCAATGCTTGATCCATCCGAACCATTAAACTTTTAGCTTCTTGTTGGACAATATCCAACTGTGCTTCTAAATCAGCAAGTGTCTCCTTATCAGCAGACCACCCAGATAGATAGTTAAAGGAGTACTCTGACGTATCAATACCATAGTATGAAGAAACAACATAAGCGACACTTTCAGCCTGGAGTTCAGCAGTGCTTCTAGTTAGATTTTCTTTTTGAGGATTATCTGCATGATGCAACTCTGCATGAGCCATCTCATGTAAAAAAGTTTTAATAATTTGAGCCTTGTTCATCTCATTACTACGTAAAACAATTTGATTTTCTGGGACAGAATAATATCCATGTTTATTATTTTCCATCTCCTCAAATCGAACCGATACATCATTTTCTTTTGCAATAGCCATCAGGGCACGGTAAAGATTTGCATAGTCCAAATCAGTCAGCTGTTCTTTCACTTCTGCAGCTTTTGGCATCTCCTTTCCTTCTGTCTGACTAACATCAAAAACTGGCACTAAACCAAAGAATGTAACTGTTTCTGGTTTCCCATTTTTATCCAATATTGGTTGGTTATTCTCATCCTTTTTGATCTTCGTCATAGGTTTAAAAATACGTAAAGCCTTCTCCCCTTTTTTCACATAGCGGTCAAAGTTTTCTTTCCACTGCTTGAAAGAAGCTACTTGCCTTGCTTCAGGATTTTGTGCAAGAATTAAGCGTAAGTTGCGATTAGAATAATTATTTAGTTGGCTCATTTTCGTTAGATAATCTTTGTACTTATCTGAATCCAGAAACTCCTTAATTCCTTCTTTAAGATGTCGGCTTAATCCTGCCATATCTTTATTCTGAATAAAATCTGCGACTGCAAGACTACCAGCTGCTAAAACAACTTCATCCGCTTGTAGACTCTCCTCGACCTCTGGTTTAGAACCTGGTTTCGATCTAAAATCATACGGATTCGTTCCCTGAAGCAACTCCTCATCATCAGAAACACCATCAGCATCCGCATCACGTTTCAACTCCTGTTTGTTGTGGACTTGTTCTTCCAGTTTGATTTCTTCCTCTTGTAATTTCTCAAATTCATCTCGAACTGTTGCGATCATTTGTTCAACTTTTTCTGATAAACCTTTGATTTCTTTTTGCCATTTTTCAATAAGGGCCAATTGTTCCATAGGTGAGTCTTTGACTCCCAACTTCTCAAACCAAGCAGATAGATTTTCGACCTCAACACTATCCATTCCATCAAAAGAGATAAATCCAAGGCGACCATCATGACTACTATCTGTAAATCCAATTGGACTATTTTCCAAATCTCCAAATGGGAGTTGGGATAGAAGTTGATCTGCGTAAAGAGTATCTTCTAAAGCGTAACTGAACTGAGAAATATCTAACTCACTCGCCAATCTCTCCAGATGATACGGAGTGAATATGGCCCCATCTATCTTCATCAATTCTGGGTACTCTCTCATTTCTCGTGTTCCAAGTCTTTCTTTGTGAGCGATTGGGTTAATCTCATTCCCAATATCGTAACGGATGCCATCCTGGATCAGTTCACCATCGGGAGCATAGATACTAAACTGGATCTTAGTTGGAGAGATGTAACCTTCTGGGCGACCATCAGTCACTTGTTTTAGCCCTTCCTGATGTAACGGATAGAAGCTCTGATTGGCCTTGTAAAGCTCTCTAGCAAAATCTTGATAAGATATCAGATCTGTTTCTTTAAAGGGCAATTTAGGCCCATCTGGGCGCTCCTCAGCCCATTGAAGGCGTACATGGTAGTTTTCTTTATAGATATGATCTTGTTTCCATTCTTTATAAAAATCTGAATTTGTGTCTAGAAGATGATCTTCTCCAGCTGCAGCAACAATCTGGTCAAATTTATCATTGTACCGTTTCGCATAGTCAAGATACTGATTCCATGCTTGATGAAATTCTTCTGGAGTTTTTGAGATGTCACCTGGCACACCTAAATTATAGACAGTATCTAGGACTTGAGTAAACATAGCTGAATCAAGTAGTAAGCTATTCAGTGTGTTTTCAGGAGTTATTTGTTCAATTCCCTTAGTTGTATCAGGCTTGATTTCTTCAAACAAGCCATCTTTCAAAATGGTTTGCAACTCATTACCTCTATCCTTGACATAATCCACATTGATAGATAACTGTTCAATATGGCCATCACGTTCACGGAAAACACCAAGAATAACTTTTTCCTTAGTTTTCTCTACATCAACTCTTAGATCTCTCTTAATTTTCATGAGAGATGCAGGGACACGTTCATCTCCTATATCTTTGAAAAGAAGTAAGAAATCCTCGTCTTTACTCTTAATAGCTTCTGAAAAGTTAAGTCGTTGTGCAACTCTTACTTCATCTAAGTTATCCAAAACAAACGATTTAGGATCAAGAATATCCTCTAACATAGGAATAACTTGTAATTTTTCTTTTAGACTATTACTAACCAGTATTTGATTATAGTCTCCCCTTCCCTCAGCAAAGTCGACTACAAAATCTCCAGCATTTCTACCTGGAACAACTGGCCTGATTCCTGTTAAGTGTAAAAAGTTTTCTCGTTTAAAATTAACATCTAGCAAACTCACCTCTCCATTATTGGAATAGAAATAATAGATTTTACTATTCGCTAATTCCTCTAAATACCATTGAGATGATTTCTGAATAGAACCAGCGTACTGATTCATTCTTTTCAAATCATCAGATGTAATTGGATGGTATTTCGATTGTCTTCGTTGCACTTCCTCAAAAGTTGTGCTAAAATGTAAGTAACGATAGGGTGATGTCGGGTGACTGGCAACAGTTTGCTCAAAGGTTGCTGATAATTCAGCTTCAGGTTCGGCACTACCTACAGCATCATGCTGTGAATAGCCCTCTCCACCACTGGCCCTATCATTCATTTGCTCCTGGGAACTCTCAGGAGCTTTTTCTGTGCTCTGAATTTGTTTTTTGGGCTCCCTACCATCTCCAAGAGGATTGGAAAGTTTTTCATAGGTCACTGTTTTGTCCGAATCAATAACCATTTGTTTTCTAGGCTCTACTGAAAAACCTATATTATTCCAGTTTTCCTTCAACCACGCTGCATCTTCAGGAGAAAGGTGGCTGGTATCAGGAAAAGAACTTGATGAGTGAATTTCCTCAGTCTTCTCCAGTTGTTTTTCCTGCTTCAGAATCTCATTCCAGTCTGTCTTCTCCTGGCCTTCACGTTGTGGTGGTCTTGCATCGATAGTTGGGATTTTCTTCTCCCGTAGTTTGGTGATAAAGTCTGTACCTGCTTTATCACAATCAACTGCCAGCGTGATGAGATCATCGTATTTGTGATCTTGGAAAAGTGTGGAGGTTTCCGCTGCAACAGATAGGAATCTCGAGGTACGTGTTAGTTCGCTAGACTTGGTATAATCCCTTTCATCCATCGCAATCTCCCCTCGCTCCTGCAAAATTTCAAGAACATAGTGAGACAAAACTCCCTCTTTTAATCCTTCCATCGCAACCAGTCGAACATCGTTTAATTCGCCCTTATGAAGCTCATAATAGCTCATAAGGTCAATTGGTGCCTCTGTCACAATTAAACGCTCAGGAGAGCCTATAGAAACGTTTAAGCCACTGATAGCCTCTGATTGATACATGATTTGTTTCAAGTAGCCCTTACCTGGATGACGTTCCTGATCAGGAACAAGTCCCTGAAGGCTCGCACCTACCAGTTGCTGATTTCTATCCAAGTATTTAAAAACTAATACATCTTCTATAACGCCCTCTTTGTCCTTACGTTTAGCTTGGGCTAATACTCCCTTCTCAAGGAAGAAGTCGATTGTATCATCAGAGAGACCTCTAATCTCCTTGAGATAGGTTCTCGCCTCCACAAATGGTTGTTCGTAAGGTGCTAGTGTATAGTTGAAAGGTTTACGTTCTTCCTCTACTGGTTTTGCTTCAGGAAAGGAACCTGTCTCTAAGAATACCATGGCTTCCTTATAGCTGACATTTTGCATTTGTTGCACGAGATTGATAGTATCACCAAAGAGGTTTTGAGAATACCAATGCCAGGTATTCTTGACAGTATCAATCTTAAATGAGTCATGCTCGGCCCAATAATACTCTCGATGTGACTTTCGCTTCATCTCCATTCCAAGGCTACGAGCTACTTCTAAAATATCCAGCAATTTTGCCTGTGCTTTTGTTAAAGGCATACTCTTTCCTCCTCTACTAATTCCTTAAATAAAAGATATCCTTCAGGAGTTGCATCTAGCTCACTAACAACTATTGGATTTTCCTGACTCGTTGTCACAAAAAGATGAGGAGCTAATTGATAGAAAGTCTCCTCATCTGCCTGTTTGAATAGTTGCCAAATAGCATAACGTTCTGTGGCTAAATTTTCTAGCTTTAATGCTAGAACCTGCGAGATACTCTCCAGGTATCCTAATTGTGTTTTGGGTGTTTCCATCCTACTGTCCTTTCTGTATGTTAGGCCACGAATAACTCTTTTAGCTGCGGAGTCAAATCGTTAGCATATAAAAGCAAGCCGTCGATGTCTGTTCCTTTTCGAGTGTATTCGTACCAGTTTTCTTTGTCTTCAGGAGAACTTGCAATCTCATCTTTTCTAGGATGATCATAGACACTTGCTTTTTTATCTCTGAAGACATTTTGTTTAGAAATAAAGACCAATCCTTCTTCTACCCCAATTCTTGCGACTTCATCTGGAGTTAGAAGGGGACGGCCTTGAATTTGTTTATTTTCACTTGATGAGCCATTACGATAACTATGCGATTTTGAAGTGGATCTAGTACGTATAGTCTGCTTACCTGACCTTGTAGAATAGTATTCCATCGTATCCTTGTCATTTGTCCCTAAAAATAGGTGAGTAGCACAGTTATTAAAGATGGTCTTCCAATCACTTTTATAAAGTGATTCTAGCTGATTGACAGCTTGGATGATAATCTTAATAGACATCTCACGACTACGAATAGAAGAGAGGACCTGGGCGAAGTTTGGAATACGGCCAATTTGTGCAAACTCATCGAAGATAAACTGAATGTGGCGAAGATTTTTTCTACTGTAGCCAGGTACTTTCCCTTGCAAGATATCATCAGCCTTATGTGTAAGAACCTCAAAACCAATCGCAAACAAGATTGATGAAAGAAAATTAAAGGCGTTATTGGTTTCAGGAATAGCAATAAAAACGGCTGTCTTTTTCGTATTCCAGGTATCCATTTCCATGGTATCCTCACTAATCAAGTTTCGGACATCTTCGTGGTCGAAGATAGAATAACGAGAAGACAAAATCGCTACCACACTGTTTCTTGTCTCGCCTCTGAAGTTTTGGAATAATTTCCACTGTTTATAAGCATAGTTGTTAGGTTGATGTTCGTTCAGTTCTTCAAACATCTGCTCGACAGGGCTTGGTACATCTGGATCCTCTCGATACATATTTCTTAATAGATCCGCAACGTGCCCCAGGTTTGGCATATATAACTGAACTCCAGTTTCAGGATCCTTAGAGTCAAAATAGAGATAACCAATCAATGCACGTTGCAGCATCAACTCTGCTTGAACCCAGAAGTCTTCTCCAGTATGCTCACTCTTCTTCGTTCCCTCAGTAATTGCTTCAGAGATACGATCAATATCTAGCTCAGACTTCATGTAATGAAAAGGATTAAAACGATCTGAATTCTTGAGCCGAATCAAATCAAAGATTTTAACAGCATAGCCAGCTTTCTCAAGCATCTTCCCAACTTCATGTACCAGGTTTCCTTTAGGATCCGTCACAACAAAGTTTGAGTTCATCTGCATTAAATTTGGCAATACAAAAGTAAAGGTTTTACCATCTCCTGGAAGACCAATGACAATCACATTTTTATTGAGCTGAACATTGTAGGCTAAGCGAAAGTTAAACAGGCCCATTTTAACTTGTTTTGAAAAAATCATATTCTTCTCAAAATCAACGTCTTCAAACCGTCTCATTTCCTTCAAAGTCGCAAAACGAGCACTACCTTGTTCTTCTCCCTGGCGATATAAATTCTTATCCATAGAAGCATAGACAAGCATTGGGAGGCCGAATCCGATCAACCCTCCATACAAGGCTCCTGAATCAAAGAAAACACCAAAAGAGAAGCGTTCCCAGTGTTCTAGCAACCAACGAAGTCGCAACATCCCCATGAAAGGTACTGCTGCAGTCGAAAGTTGGTAGTAATGGTAAAAGGACTGGAAAATAACAAATGAAAATAGCCCCACCACCAGGTAGGGCCATATAGGTTTTCTAATCATCGTGTCTTCTCCTTCCCAATCTCCTTCGTAACAACTGGCATCGTTCCTTTATAGACCTTATTTGTCTTATAGTAATTGATTTTATCTTCAGGAGTCATTTCATGTGGTTTCTTCAGCACCTTTTTCGCAAACTCTTCCAATTTTTCTGGGCTTTTCGTGATGTCTGCCAACATATCTTTGAGAGCCTTTTCTACCAGGGGACGATTTTTTGTTTCAAAGAAGAGATAGGTTGTATCATCTTTTTGATAATAAGTAAAACCTACCTTATACTCCTCCAGGTAATGCTTCAACTTAGCCAAGTGAACTTCACTATTTAATAACTTCTCGACATCTTTTTTTGATTTTGTGGCCATAAAGTCATTAAAACGTGTCTCCCCTTCAAAAGTTCGATTTGCCGCCTTATGTTGTTTCTTGTCATAATGGGCTTTTGCGAGGGCATACAGAGCTTGTATCGTCATCTCCAGGGTAACTTTTCCTTTTAAAGCCAGAGAATGACTGACTTTTTCTTGATCCATGTAAGACCTCCTTTATTTTGGATAATTGGATAGTTCTGGCTTAGCAATAACCTGGAATCCGTAAGGCGCTGAAGGTTCTTCCTTCACAGTAACTACCAAGCGTTTCTGACTTCTGTTCTCACCGTCTTTCACAGCCACTACATAGGTTAGCTGATAAGTTGCTTCATCAACAATCAAGCTAGATTCCAAAATCACAGACTGCAGTTGACCTGCTTGTCTATCTATCGTTAATTGAGGAGCTACGAAATCAGCCATTTTCCCTTTATCAGAGTAAAGGGCTGGCAAAAAGTAACGTGAAAAGGCATCTAGTTCACCTGTTTTTGACTGAATAGTTTTTAGATTTGAAAGTTCCTTGGATACGGCCGAGAGTTGCTTTTCTTGATGGTAAACTAGCGTAAGTGATAAGCCAGCAAGTGTCAGACTTCCTACTAGACTCAATAACACCAAAACTCTTCCTAAATACACCCAAAAAGAGCGTTTAGAAGAGGTTCGAGGTTTGGGAGTTTCATGTTTCAAGGAAGAGGCTTCAGCTTTTTCTTCAGGAGTCTTCTCTTGATGTTTTGTTTTTGGCTGGCGCTTAAAGAAAGAGGTTTTTGCTTCTTTTGGTGCAGCCTCCTGTTTATTCAACGTACCAGGCTTCAGGAAGAGGCTATCTGCGATTCCCTCAAACGGCAAATAGATATCTTCTTGGTAGATGACTACATTCTTTTTATCCAGTTCCTCTACTAATAAAACAGCCTCTGCCTCCTGATGTTTAACCTTAGCATTTTCTCGCTCCAGGGCTTGATACACAAGATCCCGATTTTTATACGTTGTGGTCGTGTTTTGTGTCAGATTGGTTAAACGGTACATCTTTTTCAGCTCCTTTCAATTTTCCTTCAGCAAGAGCTGTTTCAATATCAGCCCAGGTTAAATTATGTTCGGCCAAGTAGTTTGACCGTTCCTCGTGTTTGGTCAGAATGATTTGAGTTTCTAGCTGCTGCAGCTTCTCTTCTTCCTTCTTGGCCTTGGTCATATAGTCAGCTAAGCGGTCTTCCGCTTTCTGTTTTTGTTTTTCCAAAGTTTCTAATTTTGTCATTGTTCTTTTTTCCCTTCTGTACTTTGTGTTTGGTTAGTGCTTGGTTTATTTAATGATGGAATACTCGCCTTTTCGCTTGCGCTTAGGCTGTCTACAATTAAAATAGGGTCAATATGATTTACCAGGTATTTCCCATCTTGCTTGCTGAAGCGAATCCGTATGGTTCTTGAAGATCCTACGTTTGTTTGGGCGTTAGTATAATCATACTTCTTCTGTAACTGTGTCTGAGTGTATCTCACTTGAGCTAGGGCAACATTATTTTCTTGATCGATGTAGATGGTAGAAGACTTCATCTGTGTATCCACTACATAGCCCTTATAGGTTTGTACCGATGGTTCTTCTTCAGAGTTCACTTCCTGATTGTAAGCAGCTTCTGTCATATAGGGCAAATAGCGATTTCTATTTTCTCCAAGATCCTGCTTATTGAAGTAAGCCGTCAAAAATTCCTTTACATATTCTTGCGTTAGTTCGCTTCCCTCTGCTTTGGTTTCTTGTTGCGTAGTTTCAGCTTCCTGTTTAGCTTTCTTTTGTGATGAGGTTGCTGCACCAATCCAGAATACGAATCCTAGAACTAACACAACTCCTATAAGTATTCCTCCTATTTTAAGGAGTTTCAATTTCTCCATATCTATCATTTTCATGATTTACCTTCTTTCTTTTTTAATTTGGTGTCGCAAATGTATAGTAGTAAGCTGGATAGATGACACGAAAATGGACCTTATCCTGTACACCTTGGATATTACATTCCGAAACGAGGAATGAACCATCTGGGTTCACAGCTTCCACAATCGCAACATGACCGTATTCACCTGGTGTCCCACCAAATCCACCTAGAACTGATACAACAGCCCCTCTCGTTGGTGACGTACTGTACTTCCATCCTTTTGCGACTAGGCTTGTTACCCAATCCTGACCATTTCCAAGGTAACCATAGGATCCTGATAAGTCTGTAATCGTTCCTAGTTCGACTAAACGGTTATAGGCATACCAAGTACATTGACCGACTGGGTAGCCACTTCCTTGTTGTGTAGTCATAGAAGCTTGTGTAGGAGGGTGCTCCACTTTTGACTGATACTCGGCAGGGAAATTCCAGGAAGATGCTAACGCTCCACCTCCTCGAACTTGTTGATTAAGAAAAGCGTGGATCTGCTTAGCATTATTCTGGCGCTCTAAGACCTTATCTCCAGAGTTTCCTTCCCAATTTACCAGGAAACGCTCTGTAAGCGTCTCTACAGCCTCTGTACTAGTTAGAATTGAAGTTAGTCCTGTAATATAGTAAGGAGTATCCCCCTCCAACATAAAATCCAGCTGCAGTTCCAAATCATACCACTTCTTATTCTTAGATTTTGCATAGTTTAATAATAGAGTATGTCTCGTGGAGCCATCCGCTGTATCTGTCCACTGTCCCAATCCTAAACCTCGTCGAAGAATATTTGGGTATCTTCCATTATAAATCGCTGGTCCTCCTATAGCTAACCAGGACTCATCATCCCAAGAAGAAGAATCAGCCCCTACTGGAGGGCTAAGGTAATCTCCTTCAGCACGTTTAGGATTAATATTGCTTTCTGTTGCAAAGTTCCCAAGCATGGCTGCCAAACCATTATCTGTTAGCCCTGGTACCTTTTGCTTCAAGTAATCTTTTATCGCTCGTGATTTTTGCCCCAAATCGCCATTAAGTGTGGTAATGACTGAAGTTGTCTGATTGTACGTGACAGATTGAAAGTAAAAGCCTGGATTAACTGATGTCCACTTTTCTTTCTTATCCTTTGTCTCTTTCTCCTCCAATTTTTGATACTGAATGACCTGGTAACCATTTGATGTTACCTTACCAACTTCATCTCCAGCTTTGACCTGAACACCGTCAGAAACACGGATATTTCCTACCTCTTCATAAGTAAAGATGGCTTTATCTGTTTTGATGGATACAGTTGTATCATCTGTCACACTGACTCTACCATCAATAGGAGCTCTTATAGCTTGCCCTGTTGAAGCTTTTAGTTGTGTTTTTTCATAAATTTCACTCTTAGAGGTATAACCAAACCGCTTCAGGATAACTAAAGGGGCTTGATAAGAAGGATCGTCCTCCTGGTAAAAAGGGTTAGCTAGTTCTTGATAAGAGGGGTATCGACCAACCTCTTTAGTCAGCTCCTCTAACTCTTTATACTCTTCTAGCTCACTATCACTCAACTTAGCCCACTTTAGATCTGATGAGGAACCATATAAGTCAACCATCTTTTTCAAGTTATGAGGGTCATCATTCAAATGATTCCAAAGATCATTCAAGGCATCAGAATAGTGATTAAAACCTAACGTCCCAGCCCATTCACCACCAGTTCCCTCATTCCAGTTGCTTTCTGGTTTCCACTCACTACCGTAGCGAAAGTTCATGAAAAAGATCATGTCATCGATGTTTGTCCAATAGTCTACCTTATCATTTGACTTCTCTCGATCTCGTTTACTGATTTGAAGCCAGGACTTGTTCAGGTCAAATTCATTTTGTTGGACAGGACCACTTCCTCCAAATACAGCCATAAATACCCCTAGAATAGCAAAGATGAGGAACATTAAGAAATAGGACTTGACAGCTAAAGGATTGGATAAGATGGAACGCAGGGGCTTTGTCGCAGCCTTCAAAACCTTTCCTGTCCCTCTTGACACCTTCCCAAATTTTGAACTTGCAAGTCGCTTTCTGGCCTGTTTCATCTTTTTGCTGAGTTTTCCTTCCCAGGAGAACTCTCTTGGTGTTCGAGTATACCCTCGCCCTCTGATGAAATTATAGCTTTTATTGAGCTGTCCGTAGCTGTGATTGATTGAATACTTGGATAATTTTCCTACAGCATTTAACGCTCTTTTAGAGGTGTTTACCTGGTACTTAAATTGACGAATATTTTGCCTAGCCTGAACCCAGTCTCCAAGAATCTCATTATCTCTGACTGTCTTCTCAACGTCGTGTCTCGCTTTCATTCGGGCACTTTGTTTTGCACGTTTCTTCAGGCGGTTAGGAATATAACTATCATCTGCCTTTTTAGCTCGTTTATAGAGCGTTGTGGCAATTTGTTTTTCCAACTTTGCTCGATCACGTTGTTGCTTAAAGAAAAGACCTCTAGCTGTTGCTTGAGGTCCTTTGTGTAATTTATAATCTTTGTTCGCTAAGCGATAATTCTTCTTAGCTTCTTTAAATGCAACTCTTGAGTCTAAACGTGCTTCTTTAGGAGCTTTTTTATTATTGAGGTATGATCCTTCTTTGATTCTCCTCTTGCGCTCCTGTTTTAATTGTTTAGGATCACTTTCAAACAAAAGATATCACCTCTCTTTCTATTTTTTAACTATCTGTCGCAACCAATTGATAGAGTTTAGTATCTTTAGGAATAGGGTTTTCAAATGGAACAATTGTATCTCCAGCCACAATCAAACCCGTACCTTTTGCTTTTGGTCGCAAGACAAATCGCTCCAACGAAGGCGTAAGAGGGATTACCTGCTCCAGGGCTTCTAAGTCTGTCCGCTTCAGCTTCAGGAGGGCTAGAAACTCACAGTTTGCGACTAGCTTTCTACCTTCCTCTGTAGATAAAACAGTCTCTGGATTCTGTGTAATCCCTGTTGGAATAGCCCCGTACTTACGAATACGTGAGTATAGTTCTGTAAAGAAGGTTGCTTGCAGTTTATTTTTGAAGTATAGCTGCAACTCATCAAAGTACAACCATGTAATGGATCTACCTTGGTTATTGACTACCTGATTCCAGATGAAGTCCTGAATCACCAGGAGAGCAAATGGCTTCAATTTACCACTCAACTGCTTGAGATTGAAGATAATAAAGCGACTATTCATATTGACATTTGTAGGATGAGCAAAGATATCATTTGAACCGATAGTATAAGGTTCTGCCTTCAGCGCCAGATCCTTAGCTACGGCTTCAGGTTGACGTTCTAAAACTGCTTGCCAATCCTTAAATGTTGGTTTTTCAAATTCCTCATAGGTCTTTCTCGTTACACGGTCAATCATCGCAAATTCATCGTCTGATACCTCAGAGAATATATTCTCAAACAAGGTTGATAAGAGGTTTGATTTTTGGCCAATCGGGTCACTATCTTCTGCCTGTAATTTGTCCTTATCAGGTAGATCCAACAAATTAAAGTGATGTTGCGATCCAGGAGCGATTGTGATAATTTCTGCACCCAATTCTCGACCAATACCAGTGTACTCATCTTCAGGATCGACGATAATAATATTATCTTCAGGATAACGTAGAGTCGTAGGAATAATCTCTCCTCCTTTAGCAAGAACAGATTTTCCTGATCCTGAAGTCCCAAAGATACAACCTGAACCTGTATTCAAGTCTTTCTTACGGTCAACTGTGATAGCGTTCTTTGATAGCTGATTCTGGCCATAATAAATTGCACGTGGACTGTTAGATCGAAGATCTACGTTGGTAAATGGGACTTGTGTGGCCAAGTTACTGGTAGTCATATCTCTCATAAAACGGCGTTTTACGTTGATAAATGGAATTCCAATCGGTAGAATGGTATTCAAGGATTCTTCCTGGTACAAGTAACACTTATCCAGTTCTACCGTATTCTTACGGACAGATCGTTGAACCTGCTCTGTGTAGATATTCAACTCTTCCAGAGTGTCAGCTATGAAGAAAATCGTCATCACACCTGAAAACATTTTTTGGTCATTGTCCTGGAGTTCTTCAGTCCATTTCTCTGTTTCGCGAGATGTCTCCACAGCTTTCCCACCAACGGCCAGGTCGCTTCCATAACCTTCTTTTGCGGCAGCCTTCTGACTTTTGATCATTTCCCTACGTACACTTGACTTAACTGTCTTGATTTTCTTCAGGGCATCTGCAGTATCATAGGGCTTCGCATGCAGACTGATAGCCAGTTCAATTCCTGTATCCAGGATATTCTTAATCAGTTTGTCATTCAAGAAGGTAGGATATTGTCTAACATACATCACCCTTGCGAAACAATCATCAATTTTCATATGATCTTTTTCAAACTTCAGATAGTTTGGAGCTACAAAGTCCCTGGTGGATAATCCAGAAATAGCGATGTCTTCATAGTTAAAATCAATAAAACCTTCTCGCCTCAAGAGTTTTCGGAAGATAAGAAGACGATCCAATCCCTCTAACTCCTTAAAGGAGATTCCTAAGCCACTGTATTGACTTTCAATAACGCTGGCTGTATCATCAAGGATTCTTCTAGCTTGATGATCCTGGTCTGTTTGGGTAGTAATCGTCAGATATTTTTCTACCTTGAAGGTGTTTTGTTCCTGAGAAAAACGATCATTGATCATCGCATTGTATTCTTTACGATAATCATCATATCCGTCTCCAACCAAATCATAGCGAATAGAAGATAAGCTATTGCTTTCTACTCGACGATTCAGGATCAATAGCTGCATATCATTGTCAATATCCAGCGAATTAAAAATATCAGCGCTTGTTTCAATGATATCAATTCGCTCATCATCTGTTGCAGTAATATAGCTTGTATCACCTAGGCGATAGGTCTTTGAGAATTGATCATTTGTAATTTTCATGAGCCCATCAGGCATCAACCATTGATAGTTAAGACTATTCTGTGTAGAGGCCGTCATGGTACGTCTTAGACGTTTGGCCCGTTCCCGTTCTTCCTTAGAGAGTTTCGGGGTTTTCTTTCGGCCGAATAAATTCATTTCTTGTATATTCCTTTCTGTCATAATCTGTCTGATAAGAGCGTTCCTGTTTAGTCAAAAGGAAACGTATCTCATCTTTAATTTTTTCATCAATATAACACCCGAAAATAACAAAAGGCGCTAATAATAAAATATCAACGCCATAAAGGATTATATCAGGTGCCTTCAGCCAATAGAGGATAGTAGTGACAACTACTGTCAATGCGATACCAAATAGTAGCACTAACTGCCTCAGTGTCATATACCCTATAACTGGCCTTTCGTAGCTATCTAAAGCCTTTAAAAATTCACTGCCTAAACGTGTCATTCTGTTCCTTTCTTTATATGGTATAATAAAATAAAAACTATGAAGGGAAAGTTAATGAGCCATTTTTACTATCAAGTCCTCAAACGAATTCAATCTCAGTTATCTGCTATCCAAGTGTTCTACCTACAGACTATTCAACAGCTACTCTATGCTTGGATAGTATTCTCATTGTTTGACCTTTTTAAAATTGTCAAAAATCATTCAGATCCAGGTCGCTATTTTTTTGATCAACTCCTTATATTCTTCATTGCACGAGCGATATCAATCTATGTAAGGCATCGTGTTTACTTACTAACTCCAATCCTAACACATGGCTTTCAAAAATCTGATAGAGACTTACTTATCAAAGAAATTGAGGAAGCTCTTCAAAAATCTGTAGAATTTACAAAATGGAGTTGCGGAATCCTATCTACAGTTTTAGTTCTTGTTGCCACTATCTTTGCCGATATTGGCTTAAAAATAGCAGATAAAGCTGTTTCTGAGCAGTTACTTATTGAAGAGTTAAAATCAATGGATATAAAATTTGAGAACATTCTCGAACTTTTTGGTGTAACTGTCAGCATAATTGTCGGTCTCGTTCTTTCGTACTACTTCATCTTACAATTATTTTCTTTTCATAAAAGGCTGGTATTAAAAGTTTTAAAAAATTGTGAATACGAAAAATCCTATCCTTTGCTAAATTCCACAAAATGGGAAATATTCTGTGAATTAAGTAAAGAAGTATTATTCCTTCATATGTTCAAACGTCTTTTCTAAAGAAAATAAATTCACTTCCACACGCTAAAATAATACCACTTGCGAGAGCCAGCCAATGTGGCTGGAGAGCCCTACGGCACAAGTAATAGAAAAAAAGAGTCCTAAGTAAAAACAGTAGCCCCCAGACTACTGTTTTTAAAATAACTCTCAAAATATTTCCTAGCACTTGCTGATTTTTCTGTGAGTGCTTTTTTAACATTTCTCCTCCTAGTTCACCTGCAGGATATTTTTGGCCATTCTTTGGCTGCCAAATAGCATAATGATGTAAATGATTCCTTTAGCTATCGCAACTAAAGCACTTGTCCAGGCTCCAGTCTTATCAACGGTTAAGATATCATTCGTGACAATGGCTGGGTAAAGCATGATAATAACTACTAGAATCAATCCCTGAAGAATAGCAGCAGCATAGAGCTTAAAGAAACCGAGGCAGATCGGACGTAAGCTATCCACCATGTAACAAGCGACAATAATTTTAGCGATTCCCTTATACGTGTAAAGTGTAAAAGAGCGCAACAAGATCAACAACTTAGTCGATATCTGACCGACAAAATCAACAACCCCATAAATAATCTTAAAGAACCATTTTTCCATAGCACCTAAGCCTTTAAAATCTGGTGCCTCAGAACTGAAAGGATCTGTAGCATTTTTAGCTACTAACTTAATGATAACATTGAACAACCATGACAAGGCATCAAAAATTGCATCCACATAGAGGATTAAAAAAAGGGCAATGGCATACTTGAGGATTTCTTCAATCCAAAGCTGAAAAGATAACTCCCCACCATTGCTTTTAAGATGCTGGTGCCAGTTCATGAGGTTGATCCCCATAAAAAGGAGAAGAAGCAAAATGGCTACCTTCTCCATCGAACCCGAAATAGTTTCCATCAATTCATAAGCTGTCGCATTATAGTCTTTCAGACTCATGGTTAGTTGATCAAGTGTGGATTGGTTCATAAAACCACCTCCTTTTTCTTCCTCTTACGAGCCAAGAGATTGAAGACCTGTTGCTAAAGCTGTAAAGAGGGCTTTTAGGACGGCACCAAGAAGAGCGCCTAAAATCAAACTTTGAATTCCTTTATCCTTCTTGTCATCCAATTCACGTTTGATTCCTACTGCTAAGTCCCAGGCACCCCAAGCGGCCCAACCAATACCGATAATTCCACCGATATTCCCAATTTTGTTAATAAAATCTACAACTGCACTCATTATTTTTTCTCACTTTCTTTTATAAAAAGGTACTAAGAAAGATTCCTAGTACCCACTTTGTTTATTTAATACTATATTTCATCCGTTGGACGAAAAGTTAGAGAGAGGGCTGTAATTACAGCCAAGACAACGATAATAGTCGTTTCCCACCAGTGATAGATTGGAACACCTTCAGGCAATACCCAGTTAGTATACCAGGTTTCTATTTCGGATGGAATAGTACCTTCTTTTGTCAGAAATGCCCAATAGCATACTACTAAAAATGAAACTACAATCTTAAACACAAACCAACCAATTGCTGTTGCAATCAAGCTCTTAATCAGATTAAAGATAAAGAGAAGAAACATGAGTGGAGTCGCAACCATCAAAACGGCAGCTCTCGCAATCACACTAGGTAGGTTCTTTACTCCTGACCAGATGGCTTTTCCTAACCAACGCAAGCCTTTTTTCCACTTCTTCTCTTCTTCAGGTTTGGTTACTTCTGATTTTGTTTTAGTTGGGGTATAGTATCTGTATCCACTTCTAGTCACATGTGCATCCATTTTCGTGTCCTTTCTCATCTCTCTTCCCCCTCTTTTTTATGGCTTCATTATACCATAGATGAGGGGGAATTTCTAGATGTTCTATTTTTTATACTTGCGAAGACCTGCAAGACTCAATAATCCCAAAATCATTCCCACAACTGGAAGCATGCTTGCTGCTGATCCTGTATTTGGAAGTGATGGTTGAGGATTTGGTTTTCCAGGTTCTTCAGGTTTAGGTGGCTCTGGCGTTGTGGTTGTCACTTTAGCCGTCATCTCTTGTGAATTTACTGTATTGATAAAGGTATTTTCAACCTTCCCAGCTGCAATGCGTTCGACTTCTAGATAGAAGTCTGCATCAAACGTGCCTTTTACACCTAATGAGTTTAAGAAGTCTTTGTCAATAGTGTAAGCCCACTTACCGTCTTTTTCGTTCCATGTTACTTTAACAATCTTCTTGATAAAGTCTGAGTTTGTGCTTTGGTCGAACTCAAATTGGAAGGCATACACAGAGCCTTTAGCAATCTTGTCTCCTGCCTTAACCACTTTACCGTCAGACAAGACTACATCATAAGGAAGAACCAGGTCTTTTTGAGCAAGGTATTCTGTCCCTCGAATAATACCAGACCAATTACCCGTATATCGATCATGCTTCAAGTCAAGCATATCAATACCATCATATTGGAAGAGGCTATCGTGTTTAGAAGGAACAGTCACACCGTCCAAGAGGTAACGTAGGTACCCGCCAATTTGAATTTCTTGACCGTCACGAATCTTCTTATCGTCTTTTTGATCCAAAGCGTGTTTTTCAGGTTTCAAGTCAGGAACTTGCACAGTTACCAAGTTAGAGACAAAGGCATTTCCAAAGTCAATTTGATGGAAATCATTTTTCACAATTTTGCCTTTTTCTACAAGCAAACGTGCAGGAAGCTCAATCGTGATATTCTTAACTGGTTTCACATAGTTTTTATAGAATGAAGCAGAATCTTTGGCTACCCAAAGGTAAAATTCGCCTTTAGGATTCAAACCAGCTTCTTTCAAAATGCTTTGAATTTCTTTTGTACGTTCCTTTTCAGAAAGAACATGGTACATATTAAAGAGCGCTTTAACATCTTTACCAGTAGAATCCTTCATAGTGATTTTGCTGTCATCTACCTTGTAAGCACCATCTTGAACATCATCTGCCATAGCCCATGTTTTACCATAAGTCTTAGAATCAGCAGTAAATGTTGAATATGGTTTATAATCAGTAGTCAAACTGAATTTCACATTTTTATCAAATGTATTTGCTCCATCAATGTTGTTTGCGTAGTTGTCAATAATAGCCTTCACAGGTTTTGGAGTAGAAGGTTTAACACGCAAACGTGAATAATTCACTTTTACAGTAGGAACTAAAGGCATTTCAGGAATTTTTTTCTTCTCTGGTGGTGTTGGAGCTGGTGGTGTTGGGAGTGTTGTACGAGGTACAAACTCTTTAGGTTTCTCCAATTTAGGTTTAGGAATTTCCTTAGTATCCTTTTGTTTTAAAACAGGAGGATTAGGAGCAGGAATTGGAATCCACACAGGCACAGTTGCACTTGCTTTACCAAAGATACCTACAGCCCATGATGAAGAAAAGACTTCGCTATCTCCAAGAATTTCTTTACCTTCTGCTAACTGTTTATTTTTAGATTTTTTTCGAAGATAATCAATTTCCTTTTGTGAATGCTTCCCTACGCCATTATGATAGCCTAGATTCAATGTAGAGCCATATCCAACAGAAAGAATTGACCCACGTGGAATATCACTTTCATCGTTTACATTGTCATACCCAAGGTCACCTGCTTTCACTCCCAATTCAGGCACATCAGAAGTCCAAGCAGTTTTATACTCACCTTTGTAGTAATTCTTGCCATCACGAACCACCTTTTTAACATCAGAACCCTTTGGATTTAAAACGATTCCTTCTGTTCCATCTTGATAGGTCAAGTTCAATTCCTGTCCATAGTCGATATCATTAAAAGCAGTAGCAACAGCAAGAACAGTTTTCTTCATATCTTTTTCATAGAAGAAATCAATCTTAGTATTAAATTCAACTAGGTTAGCAAATCCAAAGTTAATTGAACCATCACCTGTATCTTTTTTTACATAAATTTTAGTAGAACTCAATGATTTTCCATTCTCAACCCACTCAGCTTCTACTTTATTAAAGGTAAAGCGAGCAGAAACTTTCTTCCCATCTTTACTTTCAGCAACATTGTGAAGTGTGAATGAATCACCTGCCTTTGGATTTACAATTTCAGCAAAATATTCAGGATTTTTCCCAAGCAATCCTGCACGACTACCACTAATAGTAGTATCAGAGTGCAAACCAATATAATCTTTTACAGCAGTTAGACCGTCAACACCTTCAAATGAAGCTGTTAGGTTGCTGTAGTACCCAACGCTACCACGCTTGCTGTTGTCGTAATCACCATAAACCTTGATATGTGGTTTTTCAGCTTTTACCCCCTTCTTAGCAAGTTCTGCTTTTTTCTTGTTGTACTCAGCAAGATCACTTTCATATTTTGCTTGTTTTTTGTCAAAGTCAGCTTTTAGATCAGCATTTTCCTTTTCAACCTTTTCATTAAAAGATTTCTGATTTGCAAGAGCAGTCTTATAGTCAGCTTCTTTCTTAGCGTTATCACGTTTAATTCGTGCATTTTCATCTTCAGTTTCTTTTTGCTTCTTATCATTGTCTGCAAGAATAGCCTTATTTTCAGCTTCAATACGTTTGACTTCTGCTTCATGATCTTTTACAGCTTTTTCAAACTTATCTTGTTTATCCTTGTTTTCTTTTTCGATTACTTCACGTTCTTTAGTAGTTTTATCTACCTTAGAAGAATAATCATCAGTCACAGTTTTGACATTTTTTTCCTGATTAACATAATCAGCTTCAATTTCTTTCTGCTTACCTGCTACTGTTTCAGAGGTGGCAACACCTTTGTCCTGAACAACTCCAACTTCAACTTTAACGCCTGCTTTTTTAGCGTCTGTTACAGCTTTGTCAAGATTGTCATGAGCAATAGGAACTTCTACTTCTGTTTTCTTTTCTACAGCAACAGGCTTATCAGTTGAAACTTCATCAGCCGATACAGTACCATTAAACGCCATACCTAACATAGCAAGCGCCAAGATTACTCCACAAGCTCCTGCAACTTTTGTTTTACGGATTGAACCATAAGCCTTATATTCATTTGATTTTAACATTTTTCTTTTCTCCTTTAATTAAAATAATTTCTTCTTGTAGAAGTAGCCAACCGCTGTCAACAACATTCCACCGATTGCAGCTAGAAAACTTTGTTCTGTTCCTGTATTTGGAAGGGTTTTGAGCTCCCCATCTTTATCAGTAACAGAGATAGTCTTATCTTCGTTGACAGTACCACCGACCTCTTCAGGAGCAACCACTGAACCATCTGAAAGAACTACGTTTCCGTCTTGGGTGCTAACAATTGACGCACCTGTATTTGTTTCAACAGGAGCTTTTGTCACATCATGAACTACTTGACCTGTTGCGGTTGAAGTAGTCCCAATTTGTGATTTTCCTTGCTCATTGGCCTCATCCGTTGTTTTTGGCTTTTCAGCTTTTGGCAATTCAGGTTGGACTTCTGGGGTGCCTTTGTTGGTTACTACCGCTTCAGAGAGCTCTGGTTGAATTGCAGGTTCACCTTTGTCACTTACTACCGCTTCAGAGAGCTCTGGTTGAATTGCAGGTTCACCTTTGTCACTTACTACCACTTCAGAGAGCTCTGGTTGAATTGCAGGTTCACCTTTGTCTGTAGTTGATGATGTATCTGGTGTTGTTGGATCAACTGGAGTAACTGAAGGCTCTGTTAGCTGAACTGCTGGAGCCTCTTTTTCTGTTGAGGCGCTTGGTGCTGTCGGCGTAACAACTTCTGTCGCTGGAGCAGAAGAATCAATTGGTGCAATTTCGTCTGCTGATACATAACCCGCTTGGGCAAGCACGAGTGTTGATAGTGCGAGTGTAGCTAATACTTGTTTCTTGTTCATTGTGATTTTTCCTTTTCTTTATTTATTTTTCGGGTTATAGCCTTTTCCAGTTAAACGAAGTTCCATTCCTGATGGTGTCTTAACTTTTCGAGCTATAACTTGAGCATCTCTCTTAATAGTGCGAATTTGATCATAAACCTTTTTATAAGGCAAATGAAATTCAACATCCCTTAAAAGACCATCTACGTATCCTCTAGCCTGTTTGACTGCATAGTCTGGCTTCAGAATAAGGTCTGTGCCGTCCTCTAAGCGAGCTGTCGCACCTCCTTGTTTTCCTAAGTTTTTTAAGTCCTTTAGGCGGACGGTTATTTCATCTGTCATAGATTTCTCCTTGAAGTTGAAAGGCGAAATAACGCCGTGCTGTGTAAAAACGTATTTTTACATCGGTATTTCATGCGCTGGGTTTATAGTCTAGGAACCCTTACTCCTTCAGCTTATGATTATTATCATGCTTTTTCGTTCAGTGGCTGGACTAGATATCCTTTTCTAGTTTGCTACTCGCCCCCGTTTCTTTTTTATCCATAGCCACGCTGTATTAGGGCAAGCCTTGTATTCAGTTTTCAAAGGTCTGTAGTTTAATGACTTCTCGGTCAATATAGATTTATCTGTACTAGGTTTGGTCCGTTTCTGATCCTAACAGGTAGTCAATAGTTACCCCAAAGTATTCTGCTACTTTTTTAGCATTTTCAAGACTTATCTGACTATATCCTGTTTCCCAGTTCGATATGGTGTTACGAAAAACACCTATCTGATCAGCCAAGGCTTGCTGAGACAGACTAGACTGCTTTCGTAATTCTCTGATACGATTTTGTGTTTGTTTCCTCACATCTACTTGTCTCCTTCATTATTTAGACTTGATAGTATTTCATCATCCATCAGAGGTGCATTCTTCAGCTCCATCATGACAAGCCCTATTCCATAAGCTAAGATCAATAGTAAAGCCATTGTAACTAGTTTAAACATTACTATCCTCCTGATATTGTTTCTTATTTTGTCCGATAAGTTATCTTCTTCACCCATCGAGGATTGATAGAAAACGGTGGAGTCGCGGATGTAAAATTCATGCTCGCTCCTGTTCCAAATGAACTTGATACCAATTTTTCTAGTTCCTCTAAGTTGGAGGTGACGGAAATACTGTCTACCGTTTTATCAAAATACTCTACAATCATTTCAATCTCTTGAACTGGTTGGGAAGGTGTAACCTTCATAGCTTGTACTCTGTTAATTCTCTCTTGGTTATTAAACAATCCCATGAAATCAATCCTCTTTCTGTTGCCATGATGAGAAAATTTGGCTGAGTTTCTCAGCTCTTTCTTTTTTCGGTAAATCAAAAACAGCTTTAGGAACCATGTAGATTTTCTCCTTCGGGCTACGACCTATCGTTAGCACTTTGCCATCAATTGGTCTAAATTCATCTTTTAACATGTTTCAACTCCCTTAGACAATTCTGATAAATAGCTATTGAGTTTCGTCTCCGATAGTTTATCTGGATAATAATGTGCAATCACACTTGGACACTCATCAGGGAATTTTTTAGCGTACTCACTTTGTCCTGATACCTCCAGGAAACCATGTTCTTTTTCAATGAGTAGAGCCATCTTCCAAAAACGAATCATCATTTTGTAGAAGTAGGCTGGGATATTCTGGATTGATTTTCCTTCAGCCTCTCCGGTTTTAATTTTGAAAATCAATTTATCAAGCTCACGTTCAAGATCCTGCAGCCAAACCTCTCCATAAATTTCCTGATCAGCTAAGAGGTTGTTGTAATTCTTCTCAACTTGGCGTTTTGCTTGATAGATTTTATTTTCAAGAATTTTTGCATCTTTTCCAAACAAACTGAGTTTCTGAACTAGTTGAGGAGAAAGAAAACCATGTTGCCCCATTCTAAACGCTTCAGAAATTGATAAATCAGATAAAGATGACTCGCCCTCGTATCGATTAGTATCGTAATCTCTTTTATCATTCTTAATTAGATTATTATTATTTGGTTCGGTATTTCCGAGTTCTTGATTTCGGATTTGGCGAGTTCTTGATTTCGGATTTGGCGAGTTCTTGATTTCGGCATTTCCGAGTTCATAGATTTCCCAAGGACTTGGAGCTATTTCAAAAGACATCTTCAATAATTCTGGATCTGAAACTACATTTTTCGGATACAATCTATTAGGCTGTTTCATGCCTTGACGTTCCTCATCAAGCAAGTGATATTTAATCAATTCTTTCTTCAACTTGATAATTTTATCCTTCCCATAACCAGTATCTTGACATAGTTCATTATTCGGATAGATGACATATACATCACCATTTTTATCCACAAAATTTCCAGTATCTTTAGCGGTTTGAAGTGATAATTTCAAGCGATCATTGATTAACATGTAGACAAATTTTGCTTCAGCACATAATTTTTGATAATAAGTTGTTCCAACTAAGACTTTAGGAAGCTGATAATGAATCTCTGTAGCTTGAATTTGAATTAAACTTTTTCTTCCATATGCCATAAATCAATACCCCACCTGGAATGAGTTCAGATTACACGCAAGCTGATTTTGTGGCGTAAAAGTAATCATCTTTTGTCTTTCTAACAGTGAAATAACCACATCTGCTTCATGGCTTGTCAACTGTCTCAAAGACATTATTTCTTGAATTAACTCCTGTCTTGTCATATGTACGTCCTTTCTACATACTGGTTTATTCTATGGTATTACCTTTAAAAGATAATATCGGAGTATATTCCCCACCTTCAGGATAATAATATCGAATAATACTGTTGTAACATTCTAAAGACTTGATAACATCTTTATCTGAAATGGTAATAAAAACACAATCATCCTTTTCCTTAAATTTTAATGCTTTAAAAAATTGTTCAGCTTTGAAATTGTTTTCTAAAACCGTAAATTGTATAGCCTGTATCCAAAAATTATAGAAACAGTTATCCAAATCATCGAAAATATCACTAATATCTGGTATATAGTAGTTACTTTTATCTTTAAATAACTTCCTGAAATGACTCAAATGTTTTTCATCGGCTGCAAGATCCCAAATTCCAGACAGATAGATGGTGTTAGTTTTAAAATAGCGAGCAAGAATAGTAAGATCATCACCCATAATATCTCTGCCTAAAACATACATTTCTAGAGAACCTTTTTTAATTCCTGTTTCTTGGCTGACTTGTTTTATTGTTTTATGGTTTTTAACCATTAAAAGTTTTAAATTATTTTGGAGCACCTAAAACTTCCTCGCTTTCTAAGTCCTTTTACTTTTCCCTACACATATCCCATCAATTCTGGATTAAACTCTAGAGTCAACCAATAAGGCTTCGTCCTGAGTTAACTGGCTAGTTTGTCCCAAGTTCCATCTCTCGCTCTTCTGGAGTAAGGATAACTGCCATGTTTATTTCTGGGCTTTAATTCATGAATAACATCATCTTTCATAACTCTCCAGAGAAGACTAGAAGGTCTATAGTAATAGCCATCTCCAAGCCAAACTCTATTGAGATCATCGTATACAGATACTTTTTCATCAGAATTTCCTTCAGGGATACAATCAACCATATTTTCATTCTTATCAAGATCTATTACATCGAAAATTTCTAACGAATCAATATCCATAACAATTTCAATATTATCTGACATTTTTCCCTCCTAACTAAAAACTCTTAGTCAAGAATCAAATCAATATCTTCAGGAGCGTAACTAAGTTTAGCAGAAATCCACGCTACATCACTGTAACGCTTTTCATCTTCTGTATGGAGATTTTTACCTACCAACCAGCTATCATGCTCATCATTCTCTAAACGGACAAATTTCACTGCTCCTTGAGCTGTTTCCAATGTTTTACCTAAAAAGAATGATAGATTGTGTTCACGGATTAACTGTCTAGCCACTTTTGAAGTGGCATCTTTTTCCCGTGTCCATCCGTGATAACGTTTAATGATGGCCTTGGCATCTGCCAATTCTTTGGTTTTCTCCATATCAACGTTGTATTGATCCTCTTTTAGAATCAACTCTGTACCCACGGAAAAATAAGCCGTCTCATTATCTAAAATGAGAGAAAGATTGTAAGGCTCATAATTGTGCTTGGTTTCTCTACGACCGTAAGCCCAAGCTGTTTCACCATTCAATCCATTTTCGTCCGTCAATCTTACTTTTTTATAACCTTTCATTATTTCTTTTTCTCCTTTCTTTAATTTTTGCAACGAAAAAAGAGAGCGATTTTCTCGCTCTCTCAAGATATATGATATTTAATTTTTCATTTTCCCAAAACTCTAGACACTTACGGAAGATTTTTTTATTTGACGTAGACAACACCAAGTTTACCAAAAGCCACTTCCCCGCGAATAATCAAGGTTTTGCTTGTTGGCGCTACAGGAGCGTCTGCCTTGGCTGCACCAAAGGATGTTTCTACTTTCAAATCGACACGCCAGTGTTGTGGAACATAGACGGTTGCATTTCCGAAAGCCACTTCGATATTTAAAGTTGCAAAATCACCTAACATCTCTGCATTGTCATAGTAGGTTGTTGCATTTCCAAAAGCAACTTCTACTTGGTCTTCTACAAGATCTTGATCTTGTTTATAGAAAGTCCCACTTCCAAAAGCAACTTCCTTATCTGTTAGAATGGTCTTTTCCCCATCATACCACCATTTTTTCCCGTTCCAAAACTTACTTGAGTGAGTGAGATAGCCAACACCTAGCACTGCTAAGATACTAGCCCAAAATAGAGACTGATTTGGGATAGGCAAAATGTTATAAAAATGATTTGCAATCATTAAGGCTACTAGAGCTGTAAAAACTGCTGATGTCAGGTGACGACGAAGCAAAGCCTCAACTGATTGGTAGGCAAAAAATCCAATACCAATCAAAGGCCAAATGTGCCCTCCCAGAGAAGGGATTCCAAAATTTCCTTGTAATAATATTAAAGCCGCCAATACTAGCAACACAATACCAAATGCTTTCTTTTTCATCTTCTTACCTCATGTTTCTTAGATTTTCTTTTAGGAGGGATTGATAGTGCCGCGACACGTGAACCTCCTTGTGGGTCTGATAAAAGGAAATAGTTCCTGTCCCTGAAAAGGACTTGTCAACCGAGTAAACCTGACGGATATTTGCAATAGTCGACTTGGATACCCGACTAAAATAGCGAGGAAGGATAGACTCTAACTCATAGAGTTTGAGCCGAACTTCGTAGGCATCTTTCTGGGTATGGGCGTAAATCTTGTTCCCCTCTGTTTCAAAGAAAAGAATTTCCGACAAGTCCAGATAATATTCACCCGTCCCCTTGTAAAAAATCAATCTAGGAGACTTGGACTCTTGCAAGAGCCGCTGTAAATCCGCAATCTCATCTGTCAAAGTCGCTGCCTTGATGATAATTTCAGTTTCCTCTAAATTGCTGTCAATTTCGATTCGTAACTTCATTCCATCTCCTTTCTGACTCTACTATATCAAAGCCAAAATAAGAAAACAAGAGCAAAAAAGCAAGTGGTTACTTTAGACTCGTAAGTGGTTGTAAGGCTACCTTAACTTACAGGTCAACATAGAAAGAAAAGCACACCCCACACAAGAGCACAAATATAACCAACCACTACATCCTTGGGATAATGCACACCACCTAGGACTCTCACTAGACCGAGGAGAGCTGATAAGACCAATAAGATAATCCCTAGAGATAAACTAGCATGAAGGCAAGCCATGGAGATAATGGTTGCCGAAAAGACATGACGACTGGGCATAGACTGACCAGGACTATCTCTGTCAAGCAGAGGTTTAATATCCCATTCCTCATAAGGCCTAGGGGCATTGACTTTCTTACGAAGAAAGGACAAAATCACAAAACCTGACGCAGGGACAAACACATAGATCCAGACCTGTTTCCCAAGTCCTTCTTGGAAGTAGGTAGTGGCTAACAAGGTCAGATAAACTATAGGCATAACTACTGTCATGAAGCGATTAAAAGTTCTTAACAGTCTCAGAAAGATAGGCTTATTTTCAATCTTACTAGCAATATGGTCATACCATTCTTGATAATTTTTCATATATTTTCTCATCACTTACTCAAATTTTGCTTATAGGGAAGCACTTGTCTTCTAGTATAGTGCAGAAAAAGAAGGCCGTCAAGCCTTCTTAGATTTATTCTTCTGCTTCATCTTCTGTAAACTGACTGTTGTAGAGGTCAGCGTAGAAACCAGCTTGTGCCATCAGCTCCTCATGATTGCCTTGCTCGATAATATTTCCATCTTTCATAACCAGAATAAGATCAGCATTTCGAATAGTAGACAAGCGGTGGGCGATGACAAAGGAAGTTCTTCCCTCCATCAAACGGTCCATGGCTTTCTGGATTAATTCTTCCGTCCGTGTATCAACCGAAGATGTCGCTTCATCTAGGATTAGGAGTGGTGCATCTTTCAGCAAAGCACGAGCAATGGTCAAGAGTTGTTTTTGTCCGACAGACAAGGTCACTGTATCATCCAAGACGGTATCGTAACCATCTGGTAGAGTCATGATAAAGTGGTGAATCCCTACAGCCTTGCTGGCTTCAATCACGCGCTCATCACTAATCCCCTTTTGGTTATAGATAAGATTGTCGCGAATGGTTCCTTCAAAGAGCCAAGTATCCTGCAAGACCATTGAAAAGGCATCATGTACTTCCGAACGCTTCATCTCTTTGGTATCCACACCATCGATGCGGATACTTCCCTTACCAATCTCATAGAACTTCATCAAAAGATTGACAATGGTTGTCTTCCCAGCTCCTGTCGGCCCTACAATAGCAACCTTTTGACCTGCATGAGCTGTCGCAGAAAAGTCATGTATAATGGTTCGCTCTGGTGTGTAACCAAAGGAAACTCGATCAAAGACCACTTGACCTTTCATGTCGCTCAATTGTCTTTCTTTATGGGATTCATCTTCCATTTCCTCTTCACCTAAGAATTCGAAGACACGCCCCATGGCTGCGCTAGCCTGTTGCAGACTAGTAATCCCTTGAGCGATTTGTGAAAGAGGCTGAGAAAAGATACGAACGTAGGCCATAAAGGCAACGATAATCCCGATGCTAATCTGCCCATTCAAGGTCAAGGCTGCACCAACGATAATCACCAAGGCATAGCTAAAGTTACCAATAAACATCATAATCGGCATCATAATCCCTGAAATAAATTGAGATTTCCAGATACTATCATACAGACGATTGTTTAATTTCGCAAACTCTTCTTTCGTGCTCTCGATAGCATTATAACTGGTCACCACATTATGGCCAGAGTACATTTCCTCCACATAGCCATTGACAGCCGCCAAATCCTGTTGCTGACTCTTAAAGAATCCCTGCGATTTGCCCATAAAAACGGACACGAAAGCAAAACCGATTAGAGTTGAAACAACCGTCACCAAGGCTAAAATCCAGTTCATCCCAAACATGGTTACCAAGACGGCCACGACCAGTAAAGTGGATGAAAGAACTGTTCCCAGACTTTGATTGAGGGACTGGGCTGCAGTGTCAACGTCATTGGTTACACGAGACAAGGTATCTCCTTGAGAATGTCCATCAAAATACCCCAATGGAAGACGATTAATTTTCTCTGCAATCGCTGTTCTCAAACGCTCTGAAAAACGTTGTATGGCTGTTGTAAACAGAAAGGCTTGCAAATAATTTGATAGAAGCCCAATCACATAGATGACGGCCAAAAAACTACCAATAGCTGCAACCGCCGCGACATCCACACTTGTTTCCAAACCACTGGCAATAATATTAGTCATTTCCTTGATGCGGGTTGGACCATAAACAGTAATGATATTGGATAAGATTGTTGCTAGAAAGGCTATAAGAAGGGCAAACTGGAGACCTGCAAGATAGGGTTTACTCTGTTTCCAAAGAGACATTTTCTTATTTTCCATGTTCCAATTCCTCCTTCGATAGTTGTGAATAGGCAATTTCTTGGTAAACTTCGTTATTAGCTAGAAGTTCCTTGTGGGTGCCTTGTCCCACTACTTTTCCTTGATCCAAGACCAAAATCAAATCTGCATCCATAATCGTTGAAATACGCTGTGCAACGATAAGCTTGGTCATAGACTTGGTTTTCTCTGCTAGCTCTTGGCGTAGGACACGGTCTGTCTTGTAGTCCAAGGCTGAGAAGGAGTCATCAAAGATGAGGATTTCTGGCCTCCGAGCCAAGGCACGCGCAATGGCCAGACGCTGTCTTTGGCCGCCTGAGAAGTTGGTTCCTCCTTGGGCCACTTCTGACGATAAGCCCGCTTCCTTGTCTTCGATAAAGTTTTTAGACTGGGCCAATTCCAGAGCTTGCCACATAGTCTGCTCACTAAGCGGTGTTTCTTGACTGTGTCCAAAGTCTAGATTGCCCTTGACATCACCTGAAAAGAGAACCGCTTTCTGAGAAATATAACCAACCTTGTTGCGCAAATCTTTCAAGTCATAGTCTTGAACATTGACACCATCCACCAGAATTTCTCCTGCTGATACGTCGTAGAAACGTGGAATCAGATTGACCAGAGTTGATTTACCAGAACCTGTTGACCCAATAAAGGCCACTGTTTGACCAGCTTCTGCTCTAAAGCTAACATGCTCAATAACCGCCTCCGAATTTACCGCATAGCGGAAGGTCACATCCTTAAACTCGACCTGACCTTTGAGGTTTTCATCAGCCAGCTGCACTTGAGCAGGGTTTTGGATAGAAGAATGCAAATCTAAAACTTGATTAATCCGCTTAGCAGAGACCATAGTTCGGGGAAGAACGATGAAGAGCGCCCCCATAAGAAGGAAGCCCATGACAACCTGCATAGCATAAGACATGAAAACAACCATGTCACTAAAGAGAGGCAGACGCGCTGTTGGAGCAGCATCGCTGATTACATAGGCCCCAATCCAGTAAATCGCCACACTCAAACCACTTGAAATTCCCATCATGATGGGGTTCAAAATAGCCATAAGACGATTGACAAACAAATTCAAACGTGTCAGCTCATCATTTGCTGCTGCAAATTTTTCATTTTGGTAATCCTCTGCATTGTAGGCACGAACAACACGAATACCTGTTAAACTTTCACGAGTGATACTGTTCAGTTTATCAGTCAGACTTTGAATCAAGGATTGTTTTGGAAAGGCTAGCGTCATCAAAACTGTCGTCATCAAAACATTGACAATCACTGCCACAAGTACGGCCCAGAGCCAGTATTCTGAATGACCTAAAATCTTCCCGATGGCCCAGATAGCCATAATCGGACCACGCGTAACCACTTGCAAGCCCATGGTGATCAGCATCTGAACTTGAGTAATATCATTAGTGGTACGAGTTAGGAGACTGGGAATAGAGAATTTCTTAATCTCTGTCTGTGAGTAGTCTAAAACTCGGTTAAAAATATCACTTCTCAGCCTACTAGTGTAAGAAGCAGCCACTCTGGATGCAAAAAATCCAACTGCGACTGCGGATAAGAAGGCTAGAAAGGACATGCCCACCATCATACCTGCTGGTTGCCATAACTCATCCAAATTGGTAGCCTGAGTTCCCAGTAAATCCGTGATTTTAGAGATATAGGTCGGCACTTCCAAATCTAGATAAACCGAAAAGCAGGTAAAGAGAATGGCTAGTAAAATCATCCCCCATTCTTTTCTACTAATTCGTTTTGCTAATTTCTTCATTATCTCCTCCTATTCTCTTGATATTTTCCTGTAATTGATTGAGGACTTTCTCAAAAATCAGTAATTCGCCTTCATCTACGTCTGCCAACAACTGCTTGTCTATGCGTTTAAAAAAGGCCTTAAATTCTTGCATTTGAGAACGCGATTTTTCCGTCAGACGAACAAACTTAGCCCGCTTATCGCTAGAACTCGCCTCCAATTCTACCAGACCATTTTGCACCATACGCTTGACCAAGTTACTAGCAACAGACTTGCTAATATTGAGTTCCTTCTCAATATCTTTAATCAAGACCAAGTCTTGGTTTTCCTCACGGATATCCAAAAAACGTACAACCTGACCTTGCGGTCCACCCATAAATTCAATACCACAACGTTTTGCTTCCCTTTGTACCATCAGATGAATCTGATGACTAAAACGCTTAAAGACCAACATCGGTTTATCCATAATTGCTCCTTTCTAACCCTTGTATTTAGTTCTCCTAGGAACTAAATAAGTTTTCATGAGAACTATTTTACCATTTTCAGAAAAGATGTCAAGAAAAAAGTTTTCATGAGAACTATCTTAGTTTAAATTGACATTAGGCAATATCTTTTATATAATAAGCGCTAACTACTGTGGATAGAAATCCATTCACTCAATGAAGGGAGAAAACTTTCAAATGAAACCAGAAGAAGAAAGAGTTTTAGGAATCTTAGCAACCATTTTTGGAGCCATCGCACTTTTAGGATCCTGGATCCCGTTTATTAACTATCTATCGTTGTTCATCGCCATCGTCGCATTTATCTTGGGGATTATTGGCCTTATCGTCAACCTCAAAAAACGGAAAACAATGGCTATTATCGGAACATCCCTGGCAGTTGCCTCTGTTGTACTTTTCTTTACGACTCAGGCACTATACGCTGATGTCTACAAAGAGTATGCCAAGGAGTTTAACCGTTCCTACATGGATACGAGTGCCTCAATGGAACGCGAAGAAAAAAGCGGCTTGACAGACGATACCTTCGCATGGACCCAAGAACAGTTCGACGCCTTAATCGAAGGTGACCCTGACAACAAAGGAAAAGGTGGTACCACCTACGAGGATATTATCAACAAACACGGAAAGCCAGATTCCGATTTTGACTTCACTCTTGGGGATTACAATACGAAAAAAATCACCTATATCTCTATTGGAGACAAGACTAAGACTGTTACCTTAACTTTTGCAAAAGATGACAATGGACAGCTCTTGCTCGTCCAAAAACATGCAGTCGGTCTAGGTCTAGAAAAAAGCAAGCAACAAAACGATTCTGAAACCTGAGTCTAAGTTCAAATATCAAAAAACGAACAGCTATTAAAACTGTTCGTTTTTCTATTAGAATCCATCTACGTTTGTGTAGATCTTTTGTACGTCTTCGTCGTCTTCAAGAACGCTGTAAAGTTTTTCAAAAGTTTCAAGGTCATCCCCTGACAATTCCACTTCTGACTGAGGAATCATTTCCAATTCAGTAACTTGGAATTCTTCGACACCTGACTCACGAAGGGCAACGATAGCCTTGTGAAGGTCAGTTGGAGCTGTGTAAACTGTGATTGTACCTTCTTCTGCTTCTACATCATCCACATCCACATCTGCTTCTAGCAATTGCTCAAAGACTGCATCCGCATCTTCACCTGCAAATACAATAACACCCTTGTTATCGAAGAGGTATGAAACCGAACCTGAAGCACCCATGTTTCCGCCGTTTTTACCAAAGGCTGCACGGACATTAGCCGCTGTACGGTTGACATTTGAAGTCAAAGTATCAACAATCAGCATAGAACCATTTGGTCCAAAACCTTCGTAACGTCCTTCTGTAAAGGTTTCGTCTGTGTTCCCTTTTGCTTTATCAATCGCTTTATCAATAACGTGTTTTGGCACTTGCGCTTGTTTAGCACGGTCGATAACGAATTTCAAGGCTGAGTTTGATTCTGGATCTGGATCACCTTTTTTAGCTGCTACATAGATTTCTACACCAAATTTTGCATATACTTTAGAGTTAGCTCCATCTTTAGCCGTTTTCTTGGCTACGATATTGGCCCATTTACGTCCCATTAGGAATCTCCTTTTTTCACATTTTAATCTTTCTTATTATAACACAAGTTTTTTCGATTTTCACTAGAGGAAATGGATTTTATTCAGTAAATCCAACTAGGATTGCACTTTGGTTACCAATATTGCCTTGCCTTCTTTTATCAAGGGGTGACGGAACAGTGAGAAGTACAGCTGAATGGTCATGGCAACCCAGATAAAGGGTTCGCAAAGGATAACTCCCTTATAGCCTGCCCAAGGAATAATCAAAACCACAAAAGCAATTTTCCCGATTAGTTCTATAAAGCTAGAAACTAGAGGAAGGATCTTTTGCCCCAAACCCTGCAAACAATTGCGATAAATCAATAAGAGACTCAAAATAGGATAAAAGGCTGAACTGATTTGCAGATAGAGACTTCCATTTTCTATCAAGTAATCATCTGTCGAACTAGCCAAGAAGGAAACCAATGCTGGACTGGCAAAAAAGAGGAAGATACAAACAAAAACTGCCCAGGATATACTTAAACGACTGCCGATTCGAAAACCTTGAACAATGCGGTCTGGGCGCTTAGCACCTAAATTCTGAGAAGCAAAGGTCGTCATCGAAGCGGAAATAGCGGTCATAGGAAGAAGGGCGAAGGCCATAATGCGTCGAGCCGCCGTCTGGGCACTAATAATCACTGCACCAAAGGTATTAACAGAAGACTGTAAAATCACACTGCCGATAGATACAATTGAACTCATCAATCCCATAGCCAAACCTTGCTCCAAAAGATCCGAATATAAGTCCTTGTCCCATTTGAAATGCTTAAACTGAGGCAAAAGTTCTGGCACGCTCTTACGGATATAATAAAAGCATAAAACCGCTGATAATCCTTGTGAGATAATAGTCGCAAGTCCCGCAGATTGAACTCCCAGATGCAATTGTGTAATGAAATAGAGATCCAGAACCACATTAACCAGAGCAGAGAAAATCAGAAATCCAAGCGCTGCCAGACTGTCCCCAATGGACCGCAACAAACCTGCAAAAAGATTATAAGCAAAGCTGACACCGACACAAGTCACGATCATAGATATATATTGATAAGATTGAGGAAGAATTTCTGCAGGAGTATCTAGGTATTGCAAGAGTGAATACAAACCAAGAAAGCCCAGCAGCATCACTACAACACTCAAAAGAGCACCTAAAATCCAGGTGGCTGCTACTGCTTCCTTGATTTTAGTAAAATTCCGAGCCCCGTAATAACGGGCAATGACAATCCCCATCCCATTGCCAACACCAAGAGTAAAACCTACAATCAGGTCAAAGATTGCTGTTGTCGCTCCTACTGCAGCCAAGGATTCTTGACCAAGAAAACGCCCAACAATCAAGACATCAGCAGTGTTATAGAGCTGTTGAAAAATATTTGATAGCAAGATTGGGAAGGCAAAACTCACAAGCGAGGGAAGAATAGGACCATGAATCAGGTCCACTGTTCGTTTTTTATTCATAAGGCTATTATATCAGCTTTCTAGAAGAGCGACAAGAAACAGCAAACTATAGGCAATCTGAAATATTGAACAAAGAATCGAAAAAGCAGTGGATTCCTCCACTACTTTGACAGCTTATTCTTCAATTTCGATTTCAAGCTCATCGCCTAGGTCAAGAGTCACTTCTTCATTCACAGAGTCTACTTGAGCTGCTTCATCTTTTTTGCTTTCAGCAGCTTCTTCTCCATCAATCAAACCAAATTGAACACGGACTTGATGGTCAATCTCATCAAAGACTTCTGGGTTATCTGCCAAGTATTTCTTAGCATTTTCAGAACCTTGCCCAATTTTCTCATCCTTGTAAGAGTACCAAGCTCCTGCTTTTTTGATGATATCCAAATCGCTTGCGATTTTCAAGAGTTCACCAGTCTTAGAAATCCCTTCTCCGTACATGATTTCAACGAAGGCTTCCTTAAATGGTGGAGCCACCTTGTTTTTCACGACCTTGATCTTAGTTTCTTTACCGACATTGGTGTCTTTTTGATCACCAGTTCCTTTGATTTGTGTGCTTCCACGAACATCCAAACGGACTGATGCGTAGAATTTCAGAGCACGTCCACCAGGAGTTGTTTCTGGATTTCCAAACATGACCCCAACTTTTTCACGTAATTGGTTGATAAAGATGGCAATTGTTTTGGTTTTATTGATAGAAGCACCAAGTTTACGCATAGCCTGGCTCATCATACGAGCCTGCAAACCAACGTGGCTATCTCCGATATCTCCATCAATTTCCGCACGAGGTACAAGGGCAGCAACTGAGTCGACCACGACAAGATCCACGGCTCCTGAGTCAATCAATTTTCCTGCAATCTCAAGACCTTGCTCTCCTGAGTCTGGTTGTGACAAGAGCAATTCGTCAATATTGACCCCAAGAGCTGCAGCATAAGCTGGATCAAGGGCATGCTCCGCATCGATAAAGGCTGCAATCCCACCTTCTTTTTGCGCTTGCGCAACTGCATGAAGGGCAACCGTTGTCTTACCAGATGACTCTGGCCCATAGATTTCAATGATACGTCCCTTAGGATAACCACCTGAACCAAGGGCAATATCAAGAGCCAAGGAACCTGAGCTCATCACTTGCACTTTTTGCTCTGCACGTTCACCCAAACGCATGATTGAACCTTTACCAAAGTCTTTCTCAATCAATTTAAGAGCATCATTCAAGGCTTTTTCACGTTCTGCCCCGAATTTTTTTGAAATTTCATCTAATTTTTTTGGTTTTTTCGCCATTCTATTCTCCTACATTCTAATGGTCCTCAGACCTATCTACTATTATATCAAAAGTTAGTCACTTAATAAAGCCTTGCGAACTAGGTTAAAGGCATGCATAACCGCAATGTGCCGTACATCTGCTCGACTTCTGCCTCCAATATTAACCTTGATGACTTCAGTTCCATGCTTTTGAGCCAAGCCTATGAAGACTGTCCCAGCTGGGTGCCCTTCTAGGCTATCTGGTCCTGCCACTCCAGTCAAACTAAGGCCAAAATCTGACTGGGTCTTGCTTCGCGCCTGCTCAGCCATCTTCTGAGCTGTAAATTCAGACACCACACCGTGCTCTTCCAAATCCTTGACAGGAATATCCAACATTTTTGATTTTTCCTCCAAGCTATAGGTCACAAAACCACCCTTAAATATACTTGAAGCTCCTGAAAAATCTGCTACGGTAGCTTGGAAAAGACCTGCCGTCAAGCTCTCTGCAGCCGTGATGGTTTTCCCTTGCCTTTTCAGTTCTTCTACCACAATGCTGGCTAAACTAGTTTCTTCCCCATAACCATAACAGAAGTCTCGTAAAGAAATTCCTTCGAAAGTCTGGTGGTCCAAGATTTGATTTTCCAAGATATCCAGCACTTGATTCGCTTTTTCTTGACTACTAGCTTTTGTTGACAGACGCAGAGTGACTTCTCCTGTCTTGGCATAAGGAGCCAAGGTAGGATCGGTTTGATTATCAATCAAATCAGACAAAATCGTAACCAACTGACTTTCGCCAATCCCAAAGAAACGAAGAACTCGGGAATATAGCTTGCTCCCTGTCATCAACTTGGGTAGAAGGTGGTTTAAGACCATAGGCTTCAATTCACTTGGTGGACCGGGAAGGACGACATAGGTCACTCCATCTACTTCCAATATTCCCCCCACAGCCAGTCCTGTTTCGTTTGGTAGCGGAGTCGCTCCTTCTACAAGTTGAGCTTGTCTTTCGTTATTCGGTGTTCGGGCATAGTCTGGTCGCTGGGCAAAAAAGACATCCAACTTCTCCTGAGCCTGAGGATCGAAGACTAATTCTTTCCCTAAAAATTTAGCCAGAGTTTGTTTGGTCAAATCATCCTCAGTTGGCCCTAAACCACCTGTCAAAATCACCAGACTGCTACGTTGACTGGCAATCTCAAGCAGGGATAAGAGACGAGCTTCATTGTCTCCTACAGCTGTCTGAAAATAAACATCTACCCCAATCTCTGCTAGTTTTTCTGATAAAAACTGAGCATTGGTATTGACAATCTGTCCTGTCAAAATCTCTGTTCCAACAGTAATGATTTCTGCTTTCATGTTTCCTCCTACCTATCTATTCGTATTTTTTTGAAAAAATCGCAGGAAATTTCCCACGATTTCATTATTAATTTTGTTCTATTTCTACACTTGAAGCATTCGTTGGTGTAGCAGTTCTTCCAAGAATTGCTTCGTATAACACAGCATTGGTTTCTACTTCAGTTACTTCCTCTTTACCTAGTGAACGACGTAAGAGATTTTGCATTTCTAACATATGCTCAGTTGTAACAATCTGGTAAGAAATGCCCTGCAGTTCAGCATCTTCTCCTCGCAATTGATGTGTTTCAATATTCTTGAAGGAATCTTGATAACCAAGTAATTGTGGAATACTTTTCGCTGATAAATCAATGTTGGTCTGCATATTGGTACTTAGGGCTTTTAAGATAGACTGATAGTGACTAACACTATTCAAGCTAAGAACTTTTTCAACAACCTTTTGAATGACTTCACGCTGACGCTTCTGACGTCCGTAGTCCCCTTCTGGATCTTGGTAGCGCATGCGAGAATAAACAAGCGCTTCTTCACCATTTAGAGTTTGCTGTCCAACACCAATGGAAATTTTATTAAATTCTTCCTGGTCAGTAATCGAAATTGGAAAACCGAGTGTATTATTTACAGTCACCCCGCCAACTGCATCAACCAATTGTTGCAGCCCCTGCATATTCACCATAACGTAACGATCGATATGAATATTCATCATTTTCTGGATAGTTGAGATTGCCAATTCCGCACCACCACCAGCGTAGGCGGCATTTAGTTTAGCTTCCTCAACACTACCATCTTTATGCTGAATTTTAGTCAAGATATCACGTTCCAAACTCAACATCGTTGTTTTTTTCGTATGCGGATTAACCGTTAAGAGAATCATGGAATCACTATTTCCCTCCCAAGGGTCAGTTCGTTCTACGTTTCCAGTATCAACCCCCATTAAAAGGATCGTTAAGGGTTCAGTCGCCTCAATAACATTGGTTTCTTCCCCTATTTTTTTATAGGTCTTTGATAAGGTTTGTGTGCCTTGCTGATAAATGGTATAAGCAAAAACACCGACACCCAAAACTGTCACAGCTAGAAAAGTTAGCACCATTCCAATAATTTTTTTTACCATATTACTATCAATCTATCAGTCTACCCATCAGGTAAACATCTATAAATTTCCCTTCTTCTATGTACGCACCGCGATCTTGTCTACCTTCAATGACAAAACCATTCTTTTGATATAAATGAACTGCAGCCTGATTACGAGTTTGAACAGTGAGTTGAAGTCTACGAAGAATGCCACTAGCCTGCGCCCATTCTACAACTTCTTCAAGTAACAAACTCCCCAGTCCATTATTCCAATACTTCTTACCAATCACAATGAAGAGATCTCCAATATGCCGAACTCTCTTGCGCTGGTCAGCTGTAATATTTACAATACCAGCAATTTCATCATTCAGCAAGGCTAGTAAAGTGATTTGATTTTCTGAATGAGCCTGTTTATCCAAAAACAACTCCATCTCAGTATCTGTCATCAAAATGCCATCCCTGTCCAGACTGGTAAAATCTGTTTCTACACTGACACGATTTAAAAATGATACTAACTCAGCCGCATCTTCAACTTCTGCTTCCCTAATGAGCAACTCATACTCCATGTTGAAGCTCCTCTAAGAGTTTTTCTGCACGTAAACCCTTTGCTTGGAAATTCAGCCTGCGACCGTCTTCTTCTTTTAGAATTTCCAATTCTAAATAAGTATCTGGTAAGGCATCACCTAAAAGATGTCCCCACTCGATGACAGTCACCCCGCCACCAAAGAGAAACTCATCTAAATCAATAGAATCAGCATCCCCCTCAATGCGGTAAACATCTAAATGATAAAGAGGAAGACGACCTTCATACTCTCTTACGATAGTGTAGGTTGGACTCTTAATCATCTGAGTAATCTGTAATCCTTTAGCAAGACCTTTTGTAAAGGTCGTTTTGCCTGCTCCAAGTTCTCCAGTTAGAATTAAGACATCATTCTTTTCTAATAAATAGCCCAAACGTTCCCCTAAGGACTGTAACTCTTCTTCGTTTTTAGTGTACATGTTTCTATTATACCAAAAACTTGTTCTTTGTCTAGGTATTATCTCTGAATTCCATATTATGAATTAAAAACTTGAGCCAGTCCTTGTTATGATCTTAAAATAGGAACAGTAAAAAGACAACTAACAAGATATCTCTCATCAAATGACTGTAAAATGAAACTTCCCAACGAATGACTTTTGGCACCAACAGTTCTAGAAATAGCATTCCCAAGGCAATATAAAAGGTCATGGATAATAGCATCCAAGGATTTCTGAGAAAGATTAGAATAGCTAATCCACTAATAAAACACATTTCCTTCTTTCCAAAAATCTTTTTCAATCCATTTACATACTTCTGAATCGGCAGAAAAACTAACAAATCAATACCAAATAAGAAAAAGAAACTCGGTAGAAAGGCTTCCACACCCCCTTCTACGGATGTATTTCCTGCAAGGATATGCTCTATGACAATTAAAGCTAAACCCAAAATATTTACTAATAGCAAGAGACTATACAAGAATTGTTGCTTATCTTCCTTAAAAACTGAATAAGATTGATTTCCCTGCCCTCTATAGTAGTTTATCCCTGCCCCAATACTGGCAAGGAGCAACATACCTACTAAATAATAGAAGCAGTTTTGATTTAACATCAAGGCCCAAGTCGATAAACTTAAACAAGAACAGCTACTAATACCAAAAACTGTCAGCAATAACAAAATACGAATTTGCTTTTTCATTTTTTCCATCATTCTTCCTCCCTTACTTGCTCTTATTATAGGCTAGAAATCCTCCCCATTGCTAGAATATTTCTCAACTGTCAGTTTTCTACTCTAAAATGCAAAAAAGTTTGATGCAAGTAACCCTTACATCAAACTTTTACTACTTTCCGTCAAACCAAAGAGTAATTTCTCGCTTAGCTGACTCTTCTGAATCTGAACCATGCACAACATTTTGAATAGCTTGATTTTCACTAGCAGCTTTTGCAAAATCACCTCGAATAGTTCCTGGTAAAGCTTCTTCTGGACGAGTAGCACCCATCATGGTCCGCCAAGTTTCAATTACTTTGGGACCAGAAATGATACCTACAAGAACTGGGCCTGAAGTCATGAATTCACGAATCGGTGGGTAAAAACTTTGACCAACCAAGTCCTGATAGTGCTGATCAATCAACTCTTCTGAAACCTGTGAACGCAACTCCAATTTTTCGATTATAAATCCACGTTGTTCGATGCGTTTCAACACTTCACCTACTAATCCTCTTTTTACACCATCCGGTTTAATGATAAAGAATGTTTGTTCCATACCCGTCTCCTTTGTCAGCTTCTTTCTTTTATTTTACCACATTTCATGGAAAAATGGAGAAAGTTTTCAGAAAAGAGAAAGAGAACCCGAAGGCTCTCTCATTCTCTCTTATTCTACTGTTTCTTCCACAGTTTCAACGGCAGTGTCCACAACTACTTCTGTTGTCTCTTCATTTCCTTCTTCCTCTACTGGAGGATTAAGGTATTCTTCTTCGTTGATAGCTTGTGGTTCAAGGTTACGGTAACGGGCCATACCAGTACCTGCTGGGATGATCTTACCGATGATAACATTTTCTTTAAGTCCAAGGAGATGGTCTTTCTTACCACGGATAGCCGCGTCAGTAAGGACACGAGTTGTTTCCTGGAAGGAAGCCGCTGACAAGAAACTGTTGGTTTCAAGTGAGGCTTTGGTAATTCCCATAAGAACTGGGCGACCTGTCGCTGGAACTCCACCTGCAATAAGGACATCTTTGTTGGCATCTGTAAAGTCATTGATATCCATGAGGGTACCCATGAGAAGATCTGTGTCACCTGGATCCATGACACGAACTTTACGGATCATTTGACGAACCATTACCTCGATGTGTTTGTCACCGATTTCTACCCCTTGGCTACGGTAAACTTTTTGTACTTCACCGAGAAGGTAAGTTTCAACTGACAAGACATCACGAACTGCAAGGAGACGTTTTGGTTGGATAGAACCTTCTGTCAGAGCAGCACCACGCGCTACTTGGTCCCCAACTTCTACACGCATACGAGCTGTAAATGGAACGACATATTCCCCTTCGCCAGTTTCACCCTTAACAAAGACTTTCTTAGTACGAGTTGATGCATCTTCTTCGATAGCTGTAACTTGTCCTTTAACCTCTGTGATAACCGCTTCCCCTTTAGGATTGCGAGCTTCAAAGATTTCTTGGACACGAGGAAGACCCTGAGTGATATCGGTATTTGAGGCAACCCCACCCGTGTGGAAGGTACGCATTGTAAGCTGTGTACCAGGTTCCCCGATAGATTGGGCAGCGATTGTACCGACTGCTTCACCAACTTCAACCGCATCACCAGTCGCCAAGTTGATACCATAACAGTGACGGCAGACACCATGACGAGTGTTACATGTAAATACAGAGCGGATAGTCACTTCTTCCACACCAGCATTCACAATTTCACGCGCCTTGTCTTCTGTAATCAATTCATTTGGACCGATAATCACTGCACCAGTTTCTGGATGTTTAACAGTTTTCTTAGTGTAACGACCATTGAGACGCTCTTCGAGAGACTCGATCATCTCCTTTCCTTCTGCAATAGAGCGGATCAAGAGACCACGGTCAGTTCCACAGTCGTCCTCACGGATGATAACATCTTGGGCAACGTCAACCAAACGACGAGTCAAGTAACCTGAGTCGGCTGTCTTAAGGGCCGTATCGGTCATACCTTTACGAGCACCGTGAGTTGAGAAGAACATTTCGAGTACTGACAAACCTTCGCGGAAGTTTGAAAGGATTGGCAATTCCATGATACGTCCGTTAGGAGCAGCCATCAGACCACGCATACCGGCAAGCTGTGAGAAGTTTGAGATGTTACCACGGGCTCCAGAGTCCATCATCATAACGATTGGGTTCTTAGGATCTTGGTTGGCAATCAAGCGTTTCTCAAGTTTTTCACGGGCAGCACGCCATTCAGCTGTAACGGCATTGTAACGCTCGTCGTCTGTGATCATACCGCGACGGAATTGTTTGGTGATTTGTTCTACACGTTTGTGTGATTCTTCAATGATTTCAGCTTTGTCATCAACGACTGGGATATCGGCAATACCCACTGTCAATCCTGCAAGAGTTGAGTGATGGTAACCGAGGTTCTTCATACGGTCAAGTAGGGCAGAAGTTTCTGTCGTACGGAAACGTTTGAAGATTTCAGCGATGATATTTCCAAGGTTTTTCTTCTTGAATGGAGGGTTAAGTTCAAGATTGCTGATTGCTTCCTTGATATCTCCACCAAGTGGCAAGAAGTATTTAGCTGGAACGCCTTCTGTCAAGTTGGCATTGTTTGGTTCTTGCAAGTATGGTAGACCCTCTGGCATAATGTCGTTGAAGAGGATTTTACCAACTGTTGTAAGCAAGACCTTGTGTTTTTGCTCTTCTGTCCAAGGCTTGTTGAGGCTGTCTGTTGCGATACCAACACGTGAGTGGAGGTGAACATAACCATTACGGTAAGCCATAACCGCTTCGTCACGGTCTTTGAAGACCATTCCTTCACCTTCACGACCAGCTTCTTCCATGGTCAAGTAGTAGTTACCCAAAACCATGTCCTGAGATGGAGTAACAACTGGTTTACCATCTTTCGGGTTCAAGATATGCTCAGCAGCTAGCATCAAGATACGAGCTTCTGCCTGAGCTTCTTCTGAAAGCGGTACGTGGATGGCCATTTGGTCCCCATCAAAGTCAGCATTGTAGGCTTCACAGACAAGCGGGTGCAAGCGAAGGGCCTTACCATCAATCAAGACTGGCTCGAAGGCTTGGATACCCAAACGGTGAAGGGTCGGTGCACGGTTCAAAAGCACTGGGTGTTCTTTGATCACTTCTTCAAGGATATCCCAGATACGCTCATCTCCGCGTTCCACCAAGCGTTTAGCTGCTTTGACGTTTTGCACGATATCACGAGCGACAATTTCACGCATCACGAATGGTTTAAAGAGCTCGATTGCCATTTCACGTGGCACACCACATTGGTACATCTTAAGAGTTGGACCAACGGCGATAACGGAACGTCCTGAGAAGTCAACACGTTTACCGAGCAAGTTTTGACGGAAGCGTCCTTGTTTACCTTTAAGCATGTGGCTCAATGATTTAAGAGGACGGCTACCTGGTCCTGTGATTGGACGACCACGACGACCATTGTCAATCAAAGCGTCAACTGCTTCTTGAAGCATACGCTTCTCATTTTGAACGATGATACCTGGTGCATTCAACTCAAGCAAACGAGCCAAACGGTTGTTACGGTTGATAACACGGCGGTAAAGGTCATTCAAGTCAGATGAGGCAAAACGGCCACCATCCAACTGCAACATTGGACGAAGATCTGGTGGAATAACCGGAAGGATGTTGAGAATCATCCATTCAGGTTTGTTTCCAGACTTGTAAAAGGCATCCAAAACATCCAAACGACGGATGGCTTTGACACGTTTTTGTCCAGTTGCTGTTTTCAACTCTTCTTTGAGTTCAGCAATTTCTTTTTCAAGATCTACTTGTTTTAAAAGGTCTTGGATAGCTTCGGCACCCATCTTGGCAACGAATGATCCATAACCATACTCACGCAAGCGCTCACGATATTCGCGCTCTGTCATGATAGACTTGTGCTCAAGTGGTGTATCCTTAGGATCAATCACCACATAAGCCGCAAAGTAGATAACTTCCTCGAGGGCACGAGGACTCATATCAAGGGTCAAGCCCATACGGCTTGGAATCCCCTTGAAGTACCAGATGTGAGATACAGGAGCTTTCAACTCAATGTGCCCCATACGCTCACGACGAACTTTTGTACGCGTTACTTCAACCCCACAACGGTCACAAACAATTCCTCTGTAACGAATGCGTTTGTACTTACCACAAGCACATTCCCAGTCTTTTGTAGGACCAAAGATAACTTCATCAAAGAGTCCTTCACGTTCTGGTTTCAAGGTACGGTAATTGATTGTTTCAGGTTTTTTGACTTCTCCATAAGACCATGAACGGACTTTACTTGGAGAAGCTAGGGTGATTTGCATACTTTTAAAACGATTTACATCAACCACTATTTCTTCCCTTTCTATTCTAAGTGAACTGCTTATTCTTCTTCAGCAGCTTCTTCTGTTGCTTCCGCTTTTGTTGCTTTCTCAGCTTCTTCAGCTTCAAAGGCTGCTTTAGCCTCTTGGGCTGCTTTTTCGCGGGCTTTTTCAAGGTCATCTACGTGGATGACATCTTCGTCCATTCCTTCATCCAAGTCGCGAAGTTCCACTTCTTGGTCATCTTCGTCTAGGACACGCATGTCAAGACCAAGAGATTGCAATTCTTTGACAAGAACTCGGAAGGATTCTGGAACACCTGGTTTTGGAATTGGTTTTCCTTTTGTAATAGCTTCATAGGCTTTCAAACGTCCGTTGATATCGTCAGACTTGTAAGTCAAGATTTCTTGAAGAACATTTGACGCACCGTAGGCTTCAAGAGCCCAAACCTCCATCTCACCGAAACGTTGTCCACCAAACTGAGCTTTACCTCCGAGTGGTTGTTGGGTAACAGTTGAGTAAGGTCCGACTGAACGAGCGTGCAATTTATCATCAACCATGTGGTGGAGTTTGATCATGTACATGACTCCGACAGAAACACGGTTATCAAACGGTTCCCCAGTACGTCCATCGTAAAGGATTGTTTTGGCATCGCTATCCATACCAGCTTCTTTAACAGTTGACCAAAGGTCTTCAGAACTTGCTCCGTCAAAGACAGGTGTTGCGATGTGAATACCAAGAGTACGAGCAGCCATACCAAGGTGGAGCTCCATAACCTGACCGATATTCATACGTGATGGCACCCCAAGTGGGTTCAACATGATATCGACTGGAGTTCCATCTGGAAGGTAAGGCATGTCTTCTACAGGAACGATACGAGAGACAACCCCTTTATTTCCGTGACGTCCGGCCATCTTATCTCCGACCTTGATCTTACGTTTTTGAGCGATGTAGACGCGAACCAGCATGTTGACACCTGATTGCAACTCATCTCCATTTGCACGTGTAAAGATTTTAACATCACGAACGACACCATCGGCACCGTGTGGTACACGAAGAGAAGTATCACGCACTTCACGAGATTTATCTCCGAAGATAGCGTGCAAGAGCCGTTCTTCAGCTGAAAGGTCTTTCTCCCCCTTAGGTGTTACTTTACCTACAAGGATATCGCCTTCTTTAACCTCAGCACCGATACGGATAATACCCATTTCGTCAAGGTCTTTGAGGGCATCTTCACCAACGTTTGGAATTTCGCGAGTGATTTCTTCAGGCCCAAGCTTTGTATCGCGTGTTTCTGATTCGTATTCTTCAAGGTGGACAGATGTGTAGACATCATCTTTCACCAAGCGTTCGCTCATGATAACAGCATCCTCGAAGTTGTAACCTTCCCAAGTCATGTAGGCAACGATTGGGTTTTGTCCAAGCGCCATTTCTCCATTTTCCATAGAAGGTCCGTCAGCGATGAAATCGCCTTTTTCAACGGCATCACCAACTTTTACAAGAGTGCGTTGGTTGTAAGCAGTACCTGAGTTTGAACGACGGAATTTTTGGATGTGGTAAACATCCAATGAACCATCTTCACGACGAACTTCTACCTTGTCAGCATCTGCATAGGTAACTTTACCGTCGTACTGAGCAATCACAGCAGCTCCTGAATCGTGGGCTGCCTGATATTCCATACCAGTACCAACGTAAGGTGCTTTAGGATTAATCAATGGCACAGCCTGACGTTGCATGTTGGCTCCCATGAGGGCACGGTTGGAGTCATCGTTTTCCAAGAAAGGAATACATGCTGTCGCAACGGCAACTACCTGTTTTGGTGATACGTCCATATAGTCAACAACATTAGCTGGATACTCTTGGTTGACCCCTTGGTGACGTCCCATGACAACTTTCTCAGCAAATGTTCCATCTTCATTCAGACGAGAATTAGCCTGTGCTACAGTAAATTCATCTTCTTCATCGGCTGTCAACCAAACAATTTCGTTCGTAACAACACCTGTTTCACGGTCAACTTTACGGTATGGTGTTTGAACAAAACCATATTTGTTCAAGTGCCCGTAAGATGACAAGTTATTGATCAAACCGATGTTAGGTCCTTCAGGTGTCTCGATTGGACACATACGACCATAGTGAGTGTAGTGCACGTCACGTACTTCATATCCAGCACGGTCACGTGTCAAACCACCAGGTCCTAAGGCTGACAAACGGCGTTTGTGAGACAACTCAGAAAGTGGGTTGTGTTGGTCCATGAACTGTGACAACTGTGATGAACCAAAGAATTCTTTAACCGCAGCTGTTACAGGACGGATGTTGATGATTTGTTGTGGTGTCAAGACTTCGTTGTCCTGAACAGACATACGTTCACGGACATTACGTTCCATACGAGAAAGTCCAAGACGTACTTGGTTGGCAAGCAATTCACCAACGGCACGGATACGACGGTTTCCAAGGTGGTCGATATCATCTACACGACCAAGTCCTTCAGCCAAATTGAGGAAGTAGCTCATTTCAGCAAGGATATCTGCAGGAGTGACGATACGAACCTTGTCATCTGGATTGGCATTACCAATAATAGTTACGACGCGGTCTGGATCAGTTGGAGCAACAACCTTGAATTTTTGAAGAACAACTGGCTCAGTCACAACCGCTGCATCATTTGGAATGTAGACAATCTTGTTCAAGTCGCCATCCAAATAGCTTTCGATGCTTTCAATCACACTACGAGTCATGATTGTTCCAGCTTCTACCAAGATTTCTCCTGTTTCAGGGTCTACCAATGGCTCAGCAATGGTTTGGTTGAGCAAGCGTGTTTTAACATTGAGTTTTTTATTGATCTTGTAACGACCAACTGCTGCTAGGTCATAGCGACGTGGGTCAAAGAAACGAGCCACAAGCAAGCTACGTGAACTTTCAGCAGTCTTAGGCTCACCTGGACGAAGGCGTTCGTAAATTTCTTTCAAAGCTTCGTCGGTACGAGAGTCCATTGGGTTCTTATGAATATCTTTTTCAACAGTGTTGCGAACCAATTCGCTATCACCAAAGATATCAAAGATTTCATCATCACCTGAGAAACCAAGCGCACGAACCAAAGTTGTAAATGGAATCTTACGAGTACGGTCGATACGAGTGTAGGCAATATCTTTTGAGTCGCTTTCAAGTTCCAACCAAGCTCCACGGTTAGGGATAACAGTTGACCCGTAGCCCACTTTACCGTTTTTATCAACTTTATCGTTAAAGTAAACACCTGGTGAGCGGACCAACTGAGATACGATGATACGTTCACCACCATTGATGATGAAAGTACCCATTTCAGTCATGATTGGGAAATCACCAAAGAAAACTTCTTGGGTTTTGATTTCGCCTGTTTCTTTATTGATCAAGCGGAAGGTTACAAAAATTGGTGCTGAGTAGCTAGCATCGTGAATACGAGCTTCTTCTAGCGTGTATTTTGGTTCCTTGATTTCATATCCAACAAATTCCAACTCCATTGTGTCTGTGAAGTTTGAAATTGGCAATACATCTTCAAACACTTCCTTAAGACCATGGTCTAGAAAATCTTTGAATGAGTCAGTTTGAATTTCAATCAAATTTGGTAAGTCAAGAACTTCTTTGATTCTTGAAAAACTACGACGGGTACGATGTTTCCCGTATTGAACGTCATGTCCTGCCAAGATGATTCTCCTTTGTAAATAAGTTCCAAGCCTTGTCAATCAGGCTTTTCTAATCGTCATATGGTTTTAAAAACCCCTATCACCGTGTCCTCTTGATAAATTTTCAGAATCTTTAAGTCTTTGTTACAAGTACTCAAAATCCTGAAAAAAAGCACAAAAAGAGCAGCTAAATCTGACTTTTTCAGAAGATTTAACTGCTGTGAGTCTTGTCTGGACAATATTTCAGACAAAACCTACGACAAATGATTACTCATATTATACCCTATTTAGCTAGATTTTTCAAGGGGATTGACGAATTTTTGACAAAATCTTTTCCTATTAGAAAGACTAGCTAAATCGTAACAAAATCTGTTGCGATTTTTCTTTTATTTTAGTTTCAGGAAAACGCTTGCATATTCTTTTACTAAGTGCTATACTGATATAGAAATTTATTGATTGGAGAATCATTATGAGAAAAACACCATCTCACACTGAGAAAAAAATGGTTTACAGCATCCGTTCCCTCAAAAATGGAACTGGTTCTGTCCTTATTGGAGCAAGCCTTGTTCTGCTTGCCATGGCTACACCAACTATTTCAGCCAACGAAAATACTACAAGCAATAAGGGAACTAGTAATGAAACCACTACTGCCCTTGCACAGCCTCTTACTGATACAGCAACGAGCTCTGGTAAGAAGGAAAGTGATATTTCTTCGCCTGAAAATGCAAACGCTTCCCTAGAGAAAAAAGAAGAAAAACCTGCAACAGAGCCAACAACTCCTGTTTCAAGCCCAGCCGATTCAGCACCACAAACCGGACAAGATCGTTCAAGTGAGCCAACTACTGCTATTAGTCCAGCAGCGACTGAAACTAAAGCAGAAGAACCCATCGCAGATAACCACTTCCGCATCCATGTAAAGAAACTCCCTGAAGAAAACAAGGATTCTCAAGGTCTTTGGACTTGGGATGATGTTGAAAAGCCATCTGAAAATTGGCCTAACGGAGCCTTATCCTTCAAGAATGCCAAAAAAGATGACTACGGATACTACCTAGATGTCAAATTAAAGGGAGAACAAGCCAAGAAAATTAGCTTCCTCATCAATAATACAGCTGGGAAAAATCTAACCGGCGATAAATCGGTAGAAAAACTGTCACCAAAGATGAATGAGGCTTGGTTAGACAAAGATCACAAGGTTTTCTCTTACGAGCCACAACCTGCAGGAACTATTCGCGTCAACTACTACCGTACAGATGGCAACTATGACAAGAAATCTCTCTGGTACTGGGGAGATGTGAAAAATCCAAGTAGTGGTGAATGGCCTAACGGAACAGACTTTACGGCTACAGGCAAATATGGTCGCTATATTGATATTCCACTCAAAGATGCAGCTAAAGATCTTGGATTTTTATTATTAGACAGAAACAAACAAGGAGACGATGTGAAAATCCGTAAAGAAGATTATAAGTTCACAGATTTGAAAAATCATAGCCAAATTTTCCTAAAAGATGATGACGAAACCATCTACACCAACCCCTACTATGTGCACGATATCCGCATGACAGGAGCTCAACACGTGGCTAAATCTCGTATCGAAAGCAGTTTTTCTACCCTCGTTGGAGCTAAGAAAGACGATATCCTCAAACACTCCAGCATCACTGATTACCAAGGGAATAAAGTAGCTATCACAGACGTGGAAGTGGATGAAGCAGGTAAAAAAGTAACCTACATCGGCAACTTCTCTGACACTCAACACCCGTACACTGTCAGTTACAATTCAGACCGATTTACCACACGTTCAAGCTGGCGCCTCAAGGATGAGTCCTACAGTTACGATGGTCCACTCGGCGCAACTCTAAAAGAAGATGGCAAGCGTGTTGACCTCACCCTTTGGTCACCAAGTGCTGATAAGGTTTCTGTCGTTGTCTACGACAAGAATGACCCTGAAAAAGTGGTTGGAACTGTCGCTCTTGAAAAAGGTGAAAAAGGAACCTGGAAACAAACTCTGAATGAAAACTCTGGTCTCGGCATCAGCAATTACACTGGCTACTACTACCACTACCAAATCGAGCGCCAAGGTAAAACTGTTCTTGCACTCGATCCTTACGCTAAATCCCTCGCTGCTTGGAATAGTGACGATGCCAAGATTGACGATGCCCATAAAGTTGCTAAAGCTGCCTTTGTAGATCCAGCTAAACTAGGACCTCAAGACTTGACTTATGGTAAGATTCGCAACTTCAAATCGCGCGAAGATGCTGTCATCTATGAAGCTCATGTGCGTGACTTCACTTCAGATCCTGCCATCGCAAAAGATTTGACTAAGCCATTTGGTACCTTTGAAGCCTTTATCGAAAAACTAGACTATCTCAAAAACTTGGGTGTAACCCACATCCAGCTCCTTCCAGTCTTGTCTTACTACTTTGTCAATGAGTTGAAGAACCACGAACGCTTATCTGACTATGCTTCAAGCAACAGCAACTACAACTGGGGATATGACCCTCAAAACTACTTCTCCTTGACTGGTATGTACTCAAGCGACCCTAAGAATCCAGAAAAACGAATCGCAGAATTTAAAAACCTCATCAACGAGATCCACAAACGTGGCATGGGAGCTATCCTGGATGTAGTGTATAACCATACAGCCAAGGTCGATATCTTTGAAGATTTAGAGCCAAACTACTACCACTTTATGGATGCTGATGGGACACCTCGCACTAGCTTTGGTGGTGGACGCTTGGGGACAACCCACCATATGACCAAACGGCTCCTAGTTGACTCTATCAAATATCTAGTTGATACCTACAAAGTAGATGGCTTCCGTTTCGATATGATGGGAGACCATGATGCAGCTTCTATCGAAGAAGCATACAAGGCTGCACGCGCCCTCAATCCAAATCTAATCATGCTGGGTGAAGGTTGGAGAACCTATGCTGGTGATGAAAATATGCCTACTAAAGCTGCTGACCAAGATTGGATGAAACATACCGATACTGTCGCAGTCTTTTCCGACGACATCCGTAACAACCTCAAGTCTGGTTATCCAAACGAAGGTCAACCTGCCTTTATCACAGGCGGCAAGCGTGATATCAACACTATCTTCAAAAATCTCATTGCTCAACCAACCAACTTTGAAGCAGATAGTCCTGGAGATGTCATCCAATACATCGCAGCCCATGATAACTTGACCCTCTTTGACATCATCGCCCAATCTATCAAAAAAGATCCAAGCAAAGCTGAGAACTATGCTGAAATCCACCGTCGTTTGCGACTTGGAAACCTCATGGTCTTGACAGCTCAAGGAACTCCATTTATCCACTCTGGTCAGGAATATGGTCGCACCAAACAATTCCGTGACCCAGCCTACAAGACTCCAGTAGCAGAGGACAAACAACCAAACAAATCTCACTTGTTGCGTGATAAGGATGGCAATCCATTTGACTATCCTTACTTCATCCATGACTCTTACGATTCGAGTGATGCTATTAACAAGTTTGACTGGACTAAGGCTACAGATGGAAAAGCATATCCTGAAAATGTCAAGAGCCGTGACTACATGAAAGGTCTGATCGCCCTACGTCAATCTACAGATGCCTTCCGACTTAAGAGTCTCCAAGATATCAAAGACCGTGTCCAACTCATCACTGTCCCAGGGCAAAATGGTGTAGAAAAAGAGGATGTAGTAATTGGCTACCAAATTACTGCTCCAAACGGTGATATCTACGCAGTATTTGTTAATGCGGATGAAAAGGCTCGCGAATTTAACTTGGGAACTGCCTTTGCCCACCTCAGAAATGCTGAAGTTTTAGCAGATGAAAACCAAGCAGGGCCAGTCGGAATTGCCAACCCGAAAGGACTCGAATGGACTGAAAAAGGCTTGAAATTAAACGCCCTTACAGCTACTGTTCTTAGAATCTCTCAAGGCGGTGCCATCGTTGCCCCAGCTGTGGAAGAAAAACCAGAATTTGACCTTTCTAGCTTAAAACAAGAACAAGGGCAAAATAACAGCCAAGACAATATGTCAAACCGAGCAGTCAAACCGGAACAGCAAACTCCTGCTTCACAAACTAAACCTGATTCTGCAAAACCAGATACAAAAGTAGCTGATGCAGAAAATAAACCTAACCAAGCTACAGCTGATTCACAAGCTGAACTACCAAATACAGGAACCAAAAATGATCACAAACTCCTGTTTGCAGGAATTAGTCTCCTTGCTCTTCTAGGTCTCGGGTTCTTGCTAAAAAACAAAAAAGAGAACTAAACTAGCCCTCCTATAGAACTATCCCCCAAGCCTTAACGCTCGGGGGATTGATTTTTGCACAATATTTGTCGTCATAATAAACTTGATTAGGATTTTTTATTAAGCCTCTTTCATGGCAAAATAAGCCCGTACTTTTGGAGCCACTTGCGTTCCGAAAAGTTCAATAGCTCTCAGGACTTGTTCATGAGGCATAGAACCAAGCGGTAGATGGAGCATGAAGCGGTCCAATCCTAAATCCTCAATCATGCGAATTAATTTTTCGGACACTTGATCTGGATTGCCCACAAACATGGCACCATTTGGTCCAACTTGCTCCAAATATTGCTCATAACGCAATTCCTGCCAGTGCGGACGGTCTTTGGAAATAGCATCCACCACTTGCTTGGTCGGATGGAAATAATCTTTTACAGCCTGCTCGCCATCTTCAGCAATCCAACCCCAAGAATGAGCCCCAACCTTTAGTTCATGACTAGCATGGCCCGCTTCGCTCCCAATCTCACGATAAGCCTGAATCAACTTTTTAAAATAACGCGGATTGCCACCAATAATTGCATAGACAATCGGTAGGCCTGCCTGAGCAATCTTCACTGTTGATTCGACATGACCACCTGTCGCTATCCACAAGGGCAATTTGTCCTGAACTGGACGAGGATAAACTTCTTTGCCAGAGATTGTTTGGGTCAAGCGACCTTTCCAGTCTAACTTAGTCCTTTCATTGACTAACTGGAGCAAGTCTAATTTCTCATCAAAAAGGGCTTCGTAGTCTTTCAAATCATATCCAAACAGAGGAAATGATTCCGTGAAAGAACCCCTTCCGGCCATAATCTCCGCACGTCCATTAGACAAAGCATCAATAGTGGCATACTGTTGGAACAAGCGAATCGGATCCATACTTGAGAGAATGCTGACTGCACTGGTCAAACGGATTTTCTTGGTATTGACTGCCCCAGCTGCCAGAACAATCTCTGGAGCAGATATCGCAAAATCCGCTCGATGGTGCTCACCAATCCCATACACATCCAAACCAACCTTGTCAGCCAGCTCAATCTCTGCCACCAACTGACGAATGCGTTCAGCATGACTGTAAGTCTGCCCAGTCCCTTCAAGCTCCGTTGTTTCCCCAAATGTTGAAATTCCCAATTCTACCATTATGATTCTCCCTGTCTACCTCTGTCCTTCAATTTGAAAAATTATTCTAACACGAATCTTGAGTACAAGCAACCAATTTGCTCACAAGAAAAAGCCTAGATAACTAGACTTTTTTAGCTTATTCTACCGTTACTGACTTAGCAAGGTTACGTGGTTTGTCCACATCAAGCCCACGGTGGAGTGTTGCAAAGTAAGCGACTAATTGCGTTGGCACGACCATTGAAATTGGTGAGAGGTAAGGGTGTACAGTCGTAAGGACAATATCATCTGTCTCTTTAGCAACATTTTCTTCTGCGATAGTGAGGACTTTGGCACCACGAGCTGCCACCTCTTGGATATTTCCACGAGTGTGGTTAGCGAGGACTGGATCTGACAAGAGAGCCAAGACAGGCGTTCCCTCTTCAATCAAGGCAATAGTTCCGTGCTTGAGCTCTCCTGCCGCAAAGCCTTCACACTGGATGTAAGAAATTTCTTTGAGTTTGAGACTTGCTTCCATGGCTACGTAGTAATCTTGACCACGCCCAATATAAAAAGCATTGCGAGTTGTTTCAAGAAGCTCACGAACCTTGGCTTCAATGGTTTCTTTCTCTGAAAGAGTTGACTCGATAGACTGAGCTACGATTGACAACTCATGAACCAAGTCAAAGGCTTGCGCTTTGGCATTGCCATTTGCTTCTCCGACTGCTTTTGCAAGGAAGGCAAGGGCTGCGATTTGCGCTGTATAAGCCTTAGTTGATGCCACGGCAATTTCAGGACCTGCATGAAGGAGCATGGTATGGTTGGCTTCACGTGAAAGAGTTGAGCCTGGTACGTTTGTCACTGTCAAGCTTGGGATACCCATTTCATTAGCCTTAACCAAAACCTGACGGCTATCCGCTGTTTCACCAGACTGACTGATAAAGATGAAGAGTGGTTTCTTGCTGAGAAGTGGCATACCATAGCCCCACTCAGATGAGATTCCAAGTTCCACTGGTGTATCAGTCAATTCTTCCAACATCTTCTTAGAAGCAAATCCTGCGTGGTAAGATGTTCCAGCTGCAAGGATGTAGATACGGTCTGCATCTTGAACAGCCTTAATGATAGCTGGGTCTACTACTACTTGACCAGCCTCATCTGTGTAGGCTTGGATCAACTTACGCATCACTGTTGGTTGCTCATCGATTTCCTTGAGCATGTAGTAAGGGTAAGTTCCCTTACCGATATCTGACAAGTCAAGTTCAGCAGTGTAGCTAGCACGCTCACGACGATTTCCATCATAGTCTTGAACTTCCACACTATCAGCCTTGACGATTACCAACTCTTGGTCATGAATTTCCATGTATTGGTTGGTTTCACGAATCATAGCCATAGCATCTGAGCAGACCATGTTATAACCTTCACCAAGACCAATCAAGAGTGGTGATTTATTCTTAGCCACATAGATGACTTCAGGAGCTTGTGAGTCAACCAAGGCAAAGGCATAAGAACCACGGATGATGTGAAGAGCTTTTTTGAAGGCTTCAAGAACTGACAAGCCATCTTCTTCTGCAAATTTTCCAATCAAGTGAACGGCGATTTCCGTATCTGTTTGCCCCTTGAAGTGGTGCCCAGCAAGGTATTCTTCCTTGATTTCAAGGTAGTTCTCAATCACCCCATTGTGCACCAAAACAAAACGTTCTGTCTCAGAGCGATGTGGATGAGCATTGTCTTCCGTTGGTTTTCCGTGAGTCGCCCAACGAGTATGTCCGATCCCAGTTGTTCCCTCAACACCAGCTGTCTTGGCAGACAATTCTACGATACGACCGACAGCCTTGACTAGGTGATTTTCAGCACCACCTAGGACAAAAATCCCCGCAGAATCATAGCCACGGTATTCGAGCTTTTCAAGCCCTTGAATCAAAATATCAGTTGCATTTGTGTTTCCAACAACACCAACAATTCCACACATAGTATATACGACACAGGCAAGCTGTGCTTTCTCCTTAAAATTGGTATAGTCTAATTCCTCTGTTACGGAATCAGCAAAAACAGTATATACTTGTTTCTTTCACTTGTCAAGAGTAAAAATTGGTATAGTTCATATCAACTTCCTGAAATTAAAAAAACTCTGACCAATTAGAATAATCAGTCAAAGTCCTTTTTAAAATCCATTATTATCGCTTAATTCCTTGAACCAGTGCCCTGACTTTTTCAGACGACGTTCTTGCGTTTCCAAGTCTAGTTCGACCAAACCGTAGCGATTTTTATAACTATTGAGCCATGACCAGCAATCGATAAAGGTCCAAATCAAGTAGCCCTTACAATTGGCTCCGTCTTCAATGGCACGGTGAAGTTCACGAAGATGACCTTTTACAAAGTCAATACGATAATCATCTTGAATCATTCCATTCTCACGGAATTTTTCTTCCCCTTCAACACCCATACCATTCTCTGTCAACATCCACTCGATATTACCATAATTTTCCTTGATATTTTGGGCAATGTCATAAATCCCTTGCTCATAAATCTCCCAGCCACGATGAGGATTGATTTTCCGTCCAGGCATCACATAAGGCTCGTAAAAATGTTCTGGTAAGAGTGGACTCTCTGGATGCTTAGCAAATCGAGGCGCCATAACACGCAAAGGTTGATAGTAGTTGACACCAAGGAAGTCCACAGTATTGTCACGAATGAGCTTCAACTCCTTCTCTGTAGCATCAGGCAAGAGACCATATTCATGTAAGATTTCTACCAACTCCTGTGGATAAGTCCCCAAGACAGATGGATCTAAGAAAGATTGGGCCTGAAAGAGATCCGCAATCCGAGCAGCCTTGACATCAGCAGGATGCTGGCTACGTGGATAAGCCGGTGTCAAGTTGAGGACAATCCCAATCTTGGAATCAGGCAAGAGTTCATGGCAGGCCTTGACCGCACGACTGCTGGCCAATTGTGTATGATAGGCTACTTTAACGGCTGCTTCCGCATCCACCTTATGTGGATAATGGGCATCATAAAAATAGCCAAATTCCACTGGAACGATTGGCTCGTTAAAGGTAATCCATTGATCCACTAAATCTCCATAAGTCTCAAAACAAAAACGAGTATAGTCTTCATAGGCTGAGACAGTCGCCTTATTTTCCCAACCATCACCATCTTCTTGAAGAGCAAAAGGCAAATCAAAATGATAAAGATTGACTAAAAGACGAATCCCTTTGGCCTTAATAGCCTCAAAAACCTTACGGTAAAAGTCTACACCTTGAGGATTGACTTCCCCACGCCCTTGTGGAAAAATCCGTGACCACTGAATAGAAGTCCGAAAGGCCGTGTGACCAGTTTCTAACAGTAGCTCAATATCCTTTTCCCAATTTTCATAAAAGGTTGATGTTTTATCTGGACCAATCCCATTATAGTAACGATTTGGCTCCACTTGGTACCAATAATCCCAGAGATTATCTCCCTTACCGTCACCGGCTACACGTCCTTCTGTTTGTGGTCCAGAAGTAGAGGATCCCCAGACAAAATCCTTTGGAAATCTTAGCATACATTTACCTCTTTATCTAGTCATTTTTCCCATTATACAGAAAAAACAAGGTAAAAACTAGTTACATTTTTTCCTTGTTTTTCTTCTGATTATAGTTTTTATTTCTTGCTGAGAATTTCAAGCGTTTCAAGCAAGTTATCTGCATGAACTTCGATGGTGTCACCAGTCGCTTTAATCTTCACTTCTACGATGCCATCGGCCGCTTTCTTCCCAACAGTGATACGAATCGGCAATCCAATCAAGTCGCTATCACTGAATTTGACTCCGACACGCTCGTTACGATCGTCTGTCAAGACTTCGTAACCTGCTCCCATCAAGCTTGCTTCAAGCTTTTCTGTCAAGGCTTGCGCTTCTTCATCCTTGACATTGACAGTAATCAAGTGCACATCAAATGGGGCCAATTCTTTAGGGAAGTTGATTCCCCAAGCGTAACGATATTCACCTTTTGGTGTCTTATTAACAAAGAGGCGAGCGTGTTGCTCCATCACTGCTGAAAGGAGACGGCTGACACCGATACCGTAACATCCCATGATAATTGGCACAGCACGGCCATTTTCATCCAAAACATCTGCTCCCATGCTTCCTGAATAGCGAGTACCGAGTTTGAAGATGTGACCAATTTCGATACCACGCGCAAAGTTAAGGACACCTTGTCCGTCTGGAGAAATTTCACCCTCACGAACTTCACGGATATCCACATATTCTGCAGTAAAATCACGACCTGGGTTCACACCAGTCAAGTGGTAGCCATCTTCGTTAGCACCGACAACTGCATTGCGAACATCTTGCACCTTACGATCTGCAATAATTTTAACATTCTCTGGCAAACCAACTGGGCCAAGTGAACCAAAACCTGCTTGAACAACACTTGCTACTTCTTCTTCGCTAGCAACGTCAAAGAAATCTGCTCCCAAGTGGTTTTTCAACTTGACTTCGTTGAGTTGGTCATTTCCAACTAGAAGGGCTGCAACAAGCTCACCATCTGCCATGTAGAAGAGGGTTTTAATCGTTTGTTCTTCTGGAACATTGAGGAAGGCTGCAACTTCATCAATTGATTTAACATCTGGCGTTGCAACACGAGTCACTTCTTCTTCAGCGACAACACGGTTGCTTGGTTTGTACTCGTTTGTTGCCATTTCTAAGTTAGCCGCATAGCTAGATTCACTTGAGTAAGCAATGGTATCTTCACCAGAAACCATCCATTTGAGCAATTCTGCCTTGATTTCTTCTTGCACTTCTGCAGGAATTTCGTCAAATGAGGCAACTGACTTGTCCAAGACAACCCAGCGGTCAAGGTCTGTACGAGCAGGTGTAATGGCCATAAATTCTTGGCTATCCTTACCACCCATGGCTCCACCGTCACCAATGATAGCCTTGAAGTCTAAGCCACTACGAGTGAAAATACGCTCATAAGCAGCCTTATACCCATCATAAACACTATCCAAGCTATCATAGTTAGCGTGAAAACTGTAAGCATCCTTCATGATGAACTCACGTGTACGGAGAAGTCCATTACGTGGGCGTTTTTCATCACGATACTTAGGCTGGATTTGGTAAAGGTTGAGTGGCAATTGCTTGTAAGACTTAACAGAATCACGGACAATAGCTGTAAAGGTTTCTTCGTGAGTTGGACCTAGAATGAAGTCTGATTTTTCACGGTTTTTTAGTTTGTAAAGGTCTTCACCATAAGTTTCATAACGACCTGATTCGCGCCACAATTCTGCACTAAGAAGGGCAGGAGCCAACATCTCAACGGCACCAATCTTGTCGAATTCTTGGCGCATGATGTTTTTAGCTTTTTCAATCACACGGTTAGCAAGTGGTAGGTAAGAATAAACGCCTGCTGAAACTTGGCGAACATAACCAGCTCGCAACATAAGAGCGTGGCTGATAACTTGAGCATCGCTTGGCATTTCGCGAAGCGTTGGGATAGGCATTTTACTTTGTTTCATAATATTCCTCGATTATCTAAAAAAGAGTCGCATGATGTCATTCCAGGTCACAGCAATCATCAAGACAACCATGATGACCACTCCGGCCAAGGTGACATAGGTTTCAATTTCTTGTTTCAATGGTTTGCGGCGAATGGCTTCTAGGATATTGAGCACAATCTTACCACCATCCAGGGCTGGAATCGGAATAAGATTAAAAATCCCAATATTGATGGAAATTATTGCCAAGAAGTACAAGACATTCTCAATTCCATTTTTAGCAGCATCACTACTTGCCTTAAAGATGGCAACAGGTCCACCTAGTTTGTTCAAATCTGGTTGGAAAATCAAATTTTTCAGTTCTGACAGGATTCGGAGAGCCGAGTCGGCTGCAGTTGTAAAACCACCTACAAACATGGATAGAAAATCTGACTTAATTCCCGGTTGAACACCTAGAAGGTAACGGCCTTGACTTTCTTCCGGAGTAACAGTGACTTGTTTGTCACTACCCTTTTCAGAAATAGTCACATCCAAGGTCGGGGCCGTCTTATCTTTGGTTTCTGATTCCACAGCCTGAATCAAACTTTCCCAGTTGCTAACCTCATGTGAGCCGATCTTGGTAATCTGAGCTGTTTCTGGCACTCCCACCTTAGCCAAGGCCCCTTGGGGCATAATATGGAACTGGTTGGTATCGACATCTCTGACACCACCCTGCATAAAGATTAAAATCCAGAAAACAACGACACCTAAGATAAAGTTGTTCATAGGGCCTGCAAAGTTGGTAATCAGTTTGCCCCAGATAGTCGCATTTTGATATTGAACATCTAAAGGTGCAATCCGAACCTCAGTACCGTCTGCTTCCACAACCGTTGCATCATGATCCACTGCAAAAGTTTTTTCTTCTTCCAGAACCAATCCTTTGATAAAGAGCTTGTCTTCAAAGTCAAACTGGGTCACCTGCATAGGAAGAGCTGTTTGATCCAATTTTTTACCTGAGAGATTGATGCGTTTAACCTTACCATCATCAGTAAGGGTCAAACTGACAGGAGTTCCTGTCTTAATTTCAGTTGTATCATCACCCCAACCGGCCATGCGAACATAGCCACCCAGAGGCAAGATTCGAATGGTATAGGCCGTTCCATCCTTGCCAGTGTGAGCAAAGATCTTGGGTCCCATACCAATGGCAAATTCACGCACTAGAATCCCTGATTTCTTGGCAAAGTAGAAGTGTCCAAACTCGTGCACCACCACAATAATCCCGAAAACCAGAATAAAGGTTAAAATTCCGAGCATAGTATTTCCTCCGTCTTTTGATTAAAAGAGTCCAAATAAGTGCATGATTGGAAATACAAGCAACATACTATCAAAACGATCCAAAACACCACCATGTCCAGGGATAAATTTCCCAGAATCCTTGACACCAAAATGACGTTTGATCGAACTTTCTAGTAAATCACCAAATTGTCCAGCAATGCTAAAGAAAATAGCAAAGACCGACATCTTGTAAATTCCATACGGAAGAGCAACTGTTCTGTCAAACATCATAAAGATGATGGTTACTAAAATAGCGCCTAAAATACCACCCAAGGCACCCTCAAAGGTTTTATTTGGAGAAACCGTTGGAGCCAGTTTCCGTTTCCCAAAGTTCATCCCAGCAAGATAGGCACCACTGTCGGTAGCCCAGACGATGCACAAGGCCAATAGAGCCTTATCTAAACCTGCAACGCGAGCATCTAGTAAAGCATTAAATCCAAAGCCTACATAGAAACTCATAGCAAGAGGGAAAACAGCGTCCTCAATCGTATAAGACTTACTAAAAACGGTCGTTCCTAACATGATTGAAATCAAAACACTATAGGCAACCACATTCCCATCAACTGGTAAAAAAGTCAGATAATTCTCCAAGGGAATGGTCAAAGCAAAGGTTGCAAAGAGGGTTAAGAGGCCCTCCATAGTCATAGTCTCTAGACCTCTCATCTTCAAAAGTTCATGCATGGCTAGCATGGCTATGATTCCAATTGCTATCTGAAGCAAGAGGCCACCAATCATTAAAATTGGTAGGAAAATAGCCAGGGCAATCCCTGCAAACAAGGTTCTTTTCTGTAAATCCTGTGTCATATTTCCTCCTAAACTCCTCCAAATCGGCGATGACGACGATTGTAGGCAAGAATAGCTTCCTGCAAGGCCACCTCGTCAAAATCAGGCCATAAGGTATCTGTAAAATAGAGCTCACTATAGGCTCCTTGCCATGGAAGGAAATTGCTCAAACGCAATTCTCCACTAGTCCGAATAATCAAGTCTGGGTCTCGTAACTCCTTAGGTAAATGCTGGGTGAAGAGATAGTTGCCAATCAATTCCTCTGTGATGTCACCTGGGTTGATTTTAGCATCTAAAATATCCTGGGAAATCAACTTAAGAGCCTGTGTGATTTCAGCACGTCCACCATAGTTGAGGGCAAAATTCAGAATTAATCCTGTGTTGTTCTTAGTCAATTCCTCAGCCTTGGTCAGAGCTTCAAAGGTTTGCTTAGGCAGGCGGTCCGTTTCCCCAATCATTTGAATCTTAACATTATTCGCATGCAATTCCGGGACATAATTATCATAAAACTCTACTGGCAAGTTCATGATAAACTTGACTTCCTGATCTGGACGGGTCCAGTTTTCCGTAGAAAAAGCATAGACCGTAATAACCTTAACGCCTAGTTTGTTAGCTGCTTTGGTCACAGTTTGCAATGCTTCCATGCCCGCCTTATGTCCGAAGACTCGCGGTTGCATACGTTTTTTAGCCCAACGGCCATTGCCATCCATGATGATGCCGATATGAGCAGGAACCTGTGTCGGAACCTCTACTTCCACAGCCTTATCTTTCTTAAAAAATCCAAACATGATCTTATTCCTATTCAAAAATCTATCGTTTCATTATACCATATTTCCCTATTTTCTTCTATCACTAAGCTATTTATACTCTTCGAAAATCAAATTCAAACCACGTCAGCTCTATCTGCAACCTCAAAACAGTGTTTTGAGCAACCTGCGGCTAGCTTCCTAGTTTGCACTTTGATTTTCATTGAGTATTATTCTCAGGCACAAAGCCCATTTCCAAAAAAATAAGCCGCCTGATTGGGCGACTCTATTTTTTTATAGGGAGATTATTATGAAAAAGTTTTAGGAGTTTAAGTTAAGGTCTTCTTAACTTATGGACTTAGTATACACTTCCTAGCTTAAAGTTTCCTTAAGTATTTTTAAAAATCAAATTTTTCCATTTCTCCTGCCAATTTTTCTTGGTTAGACGTGTTCGATAAAGTTCCATTCGGTCTTCATTCTCTAAAAAATGAGGAGTTGGACGAACTTGAAAATTTAAAATATCCTCCAAACCATAAGGTGCATAGAGTTCCAAAGCGGATTCTTCATTCAAGCGCAGTCCAACTGCCGTACACCGTTCTGGATACTTACTCATAGCATCACAAGAGCTGCTATAGGGAGCAGTATGAGGACTGTGCTGATGCATATAGACTTGATTTTTCAATTCCCACTGGTACTGAGGAAAGTCCTCTCTCAGATTTTTCTCTAGGGACAAGGTTTCCTCATAAGAAATATCTGGATCAAAGAAAATTACATCTACATCCGTTTCACAGTCAAAAGGGGATTTATCTGACAAAAGATTCCAGATGAAATTTCTGACAGAACCTGCTGCCAACCACGAGTCTTTCAGACCAAGGTTTCGGATAGTTTCTAGAATAGGCATCATATCCGAATTTTCTCTAAAAGCCTCTAGAATTTCTTGCTCATTTTTCACTGTATTCATAACCTAAATGCTCATATGCCTTAGCAGTCGCCACCCGTCCAGAACGTGTCCGCATGATAAAACCTTTTTGAATTAAGTAAGGCTCATACATGTCTTCCACCGTCTCGCGCTCCTCGGCAATATTGACAGAGAGAGTTCCTAAGCCGACGGGACCACCACCGTACATCTCAATCATGGTGCGAAGGATTTTTTGATCCACATAGTCCAAACCTTCATGGTCAACATCCAGCATAGTCAAAGCCTTATCGGTAATAAGATCATCGATAACCCCATTCCCCATTATCTGGGCAAAATCGCGCACGCGCTTGAGGAGACGATTGGCAATACGAGGGGTTCCACGACTACGCAAGGCCAGCTCGGATGCTGCCTCATGAGTGATTTTCATCTCAAAAATATCTGCCGTCCGCTCAACAATTTCCGTCAAGTCAGCATGGGCATAATACTCCATATGACCTGTAATCCCAAAACGTGCCCGTAGCGGATTTGACAGCATACCAGCCCGAGTCGTCGCACCAATCAAGGTAAAAGGTGGCAACTCCAAATGAACACTGCGACTGCCTTCACCAGCCCCAATCATGATATCAATGTAGAAGTCCTCCATGGCACTATAAAGAACCTCTTCCACAGACATGGGCAAGCGATGAATCTCATCAATAAAAAGGACATCCCCAGGCTCTAAGTCATTCAAAATCGCTACCAAATCCCCAGCTTTTTCAATGACTGGACCCGAAGTCTGCTTAAGATTGACACCTAGTTCGTTGGCAATAACAAAAGCCATGGTCGTTTTCCCCAAGCCTGGAGGTCCAAATAAGAGCACATGATCTAGCGCTTCATCCCGCATTTTGGTAGCTTCTATAAAGATTTGAAGCTGGTCCTTAACCTTATCCTGTCCAATATATTCACGTAAATACTGAGGACGGAGCGTACGTTCTACTAACTCCTCATCCCCCATTATCTCATTATCTAAAATTCTACTCATGGCTCTATTATATCAAAAATCCAAGCCACAAACAAAAAAGCCACCCGATTGGGTGACTCCTGAATTTAGCACTTATGTTGGTTGTATAATATTATACGGCACTTCTACACCACCTACGAAAGGAGGTGAGATAGCCCATGATGGAATTAGTACTCAAAACTATCATCGGACCAATTGTAGTCGGTGTCATTCTTCGATTAGTCGATAAATGGCTAAACAAGGACAAATAGTGTCAAAAAAGACCCTAAGCTTAATATGGAAGTTAGCTTGGGGTCTTTTCTAGCCTATGATATAGAACTAGTACTCAATTCCTTTTTATTATCCCATAGTTCACAAATTTTGTCAAAGGTTTATATTCTCGACTTTTCAAGCTTTAACCCTCTGTACAACAATATGATGACTCACTCCTTGACAACCAAGAGCATTATTACAGTAGTTCTAGTCCTTCAATTAACAGTCACTTACATTCAAAGTGAGGTTGAAGTAGATGAAGCTACAACAGACCTATTTCTTAATCATATTCGCTAAAAAGTCCCCGCCAATTCCCCGACCAAAATCCGAAAAATATCGGAAAATGATTTTTAGAATAGTCCCCAAAAGCCTGAAATAGAGCAAAAAAACTCCACCTGATTGGGTGGAGTTAAGGGAGATTATTATGAAAAAGAAAAGTTTAGGATTTTATTAAATAAAGTTAGGAGGTCTTTATTTAATAACTATATGATACAAGACGAAACTTAAAACTAGCTTAACTTTTCTCAAATTTTACTATTTTGCAAAAAAATTCTATCACTATCACCTACCCACGAAAAAAGCCACCTGATTAGGTGACTTCGTTAGGAGATTGTGATGAAAAAAAGTTTTAGGATTTCATTAAATAAAGTTAGGAGGTCTTTATTTAATGACTATATAATACTAGACCAGCCTTAAACTTTACTTAAGAAAAACAAGTTTTGTTATTTTTCTCTGTTTACCCAAATCATTCCTGTACAATCATAGGTGGATAAAGTTTCAAAGCCCATAGAACGATAAAATCCAACGTTTTTTTCTGTCTGTTCTGTCGCCAGCTGGACTTGATAAGCCTCTTTAAAATCCTCTAAAGCCTCTTTCATCAAGGAGCTACCAATTCCTTGGCGCTGATAGCTAGGTAAAACAATCAAATCCTGTACAAAAACTGACGAAAAACCATCTCCGACCAACCGAATCAAGCCCACCACGGCATCACCATCAAGTGCCAGATAAATTACTAATGAGTGAGACAAGGCCTGCTCCAACATCTGAGGTTGATTTGTATAATTTGTCCAACCGACAGCCTGATAGAGATGCAAAACATCCTCGAGCTTGACAACTTCTTGTTTTCTAATGATTATCATGTCACCACCTCTTAGAGTTCTCTCAAGCTCTTATACTGCCGCCCATTTTTATCAAAATTTTCAGGATCCAACCATGCTTCCAATCGAGCTTTGACTTGAAGCCAGTCCTTATCAATCATAGACAACCAATCCGTATCCCTCGTACGCCCCTTATAAATAACTGCCTGACGGAAGGTTCCTTCATAGATAAAGCCTAAACGCTCCGCAGCTCGTCTCGATGGTAGGTTAAGAGCATCGCATTTCCACTCATAGCGACGATAGTTCAGCTCTTCAAAGACATAGCGAGCCAGTAGATACTGGGCTTCGGTTCCAATCCGAGTCCCCTTGAGCTCTGGAGAAAAAGTGACAGCTCCCACTTCTATTACTCGGTTATTCTGGTCAATACGCATGAGAGAAAAAGTTCCCAAAGCCTTACCAGTTGCTTTGTCTATGATTGCATAGTAAAAACGGTCCTTACGAGCCAACATCTGATTTAAAAGGCTGACCAGTTCCTCCATATCTGCCACTGGTTCCTGAAAGAGGTAGGTCCACATCTCCCGAGGAGTATCAGGACCATAAACAGCTAGCAAATCCTCTGCATGCTTTTCTACCGATAGAGCCTCTATTCGAGCATAACGCCCTTCTAAGAAATCAATAGAAGGCAGTGTACCAGGTGTATAACTTTCCATTGACTCACCAATCATCTGACCATATTCGTTTACTGGCATAGCATTCTCCTTATTCACTTATTGAATATAGTATAACATATCTCAATGAAAATTTTAGGAAACACTTGGTTTTCTATTCAATAATGCAAACTTCTCTTATAAAAATTATCCATCCACTTTATGGAGGAATAATCAAATATGGGAACGAGTGAGTTAATGCCCCTTATGCTTCTCTCTATTTTTTACTGTTTGTATTCAAATTTCTCTTGTTTTAGTGTTTGCTTTTGTAGACTGGACTACCAACCAGAACTGTGTTTTTATCTTAGTTGGGACTATTATAGTACGGTTCAGGACTATCTACAAATTCTTCAGATGTGTATCAAAAAAACTTATCGTAGCAAACCAAGAGTCTACACTTTCTTTCATTAATAAGCGCCAATCTTTTCGATAACGATGATTCGGTTGATAAGCAACCGTCAACATATGCCCTGTTTCATGGTATTTTTTAAACAAAATGGATTCCCCTTTATAATGTGAAATGATATCATCTATCGCGGATGATGCATTCCATATTTCATCAACATCGCTTCCTAGTAATAATAAAGGGGAGGAAATTTTACTCACATCAATCTGAGCCCTACTATCTTCAGGAATATGTTTTCCAAAAAACTTGTTTAACAAATAATCTCCTAACTGAAATTTTTGATAAGGAAGTTCCTTTTGTAAATATGTCCAAGAAGATGAATTAGAATTAAGTTTTCCCTTTATTCCCTCAAATATTACATTTGAGGGAGAATTGAGTACTAAACATTGCACATCATCCAAAATACTTTGTCCAGCCAGAACAAGCTCTGCTCCTTTAGATCGACCATATATTCCTATTTTTGTATTATCAACTTGAGGATGATGATATAGAAAATCTTTCGCTTCCTCCAGACATTCTATTGGAATTCGTTCTAAATTTTGGGGTAATCCCTCTAAACCAAAATAAGCTATTGCAAGACAAATATAGCCTCTAGAAGATAAAAGTTGGGCAATATTCTGAGCTTTTTCAATTCTTCCCTCACTACCGCTAACAATAATCACGGCTGGCGCCCTTCTTAACTTTTCATCATAAAATAATCGACCTTGAAAATGCTTGTCATAGATATCTTGATATCTTACTCCCAGATTCATATAACGCCTTACAAAACTTTGCTCCGCGACCATATCTTTCCCCAGCCTGATTTTAATTTCAACACCAAAACAATCTCGTAATGGAATTCTATCAAGAGAACTCGGTAATCTCCTTTTCCTATTCTTCAACGGTTTCGCATTAAAGAATAATCCCATTTCTGAAACTTCTTTATAAGATCCCGAAATAGATACTGTCTGAGAGGTATCAATCATACCGTCCTGATCAGATAAAAAAATTGCGGTTGATTTCCATATAACATCATGATCTAAAAGCAAGGGAGCATTTATACAGTAATAATCAGACAGGTACATTTCTACACAATACATTGCCCTTGGTTCTAAACCATTAATAGCAATATAAAAAGATTCATCCGCTAAATCTGTTTGTGAAATCAGTTCTATGTTTACAGTCATATCTTCTCCTTTTTGTTAATTTGCTTAACAATTATGTTTGAAATTTACCGTGACTTTTACCACGGTAATTCTCCCCACACCTTTTCAATATCATCCATCAATTTCACAACTGTTTTAAGTTCCACCTCGCTATAGTTGTTTAAAACTGAAAAGATTGATTTTTCAATATATTCTTGTTGCTCCTTATGGATTTTAAAAATTTCGATGCCTTTTTCAGATAATCTCAAATATTTATTTTTCCCATTATTCGGATCAAAATCAAAAACAACTAAATTTTTTTGAATCAATCTCCTAACACTTTGAGTTATTGCACTTCTTGAAACTTCTAATAATTCAGATAATTTTACTAGATTTAAGGGCTGATTTTCCCCAATCACAACAATCAAATGTACCTCATTCAAAGTAATGGATTTGTCAACACCACTTTTATGTTGATTTTTTTTTAACTGGTCAAACGCTAAAATAAATCTATTGAAACGATTATTAAATGCAATAAATTCTTTTTTATCCATAATCTCTCTTTCCTTTGTTAATCATATTAACAAAACAGAAACTTCCTGTCAAATAAAAAATCCTCCAGATTCTACTCTGAAGGATTCCTATCTTATTTCACAACAATATTAACCAATTTATTCGGTACACTAATCACTTTCACGATTTCCTTACCGTCAATTTCTGCCTTGACTTTTTCGTCAGCTAGAGCAATTTCTTGCAATTCTTCACGTGATAGGTCTTTAGCGACCATGAGTTTGGCACGGACTTTTCCTTTGATTTGGACAACGATTTCGATTTCGTCTTCAACTAATTTGCTTTCATCCCAAGTTGGCCAAGCCACGTAAGAGATTGACTCACCTGTTGTTGCAACAGTTTGCCAGAGTTCTTCTGCCAAGTGAGGCGCAAATGGTGCAATCAATTGAATAAAGCCTTTGGCGTAGTCTGCATAAAGCTTGTCTTCCTTGTTAGCCGCATTGACAAAGACCATAAGTTGGGCAATGGCTGTGTTGAATTTGAGGGATTCGATTTGCTCTGTGACAGCTTTAACGGTTTCGTTGTAAACCTTGTCGAGAGCGCCATTGTTTTCCGCAACAATATCCTTACTTGTAATCAAACGGTAAACACGGTCAAGGAACTTACGACTTCCTTCCAGACCTTCTTCAGACCAAGCGATTGAAGCATCAAGTGGGCCCATGAACATTTCATAAACACGAAGGGTATCGGCACCGTATTGTTCCACCACATCGTCTGGGTTTACAACGTTCTTAAGGGATTTAGACATCTTGGCTGGTGCTTGCTCCAACTCTTCGCCTGTTTCCACATGGAAGAAGGAACCGTCACGTTTTTCAACCTTATCGGTTGCCACAAGAGCGCCACGGTGGTCACGGTAGCTTGTTCCCAAAATCATTCCTTGGTTAAAGAGTTTTTGGAATGGTTCTTTAGTTGGAACAACACCGAGGTCAAAGAGGAATTTATGCCAGAAACGAGCGTAGAGCAAGTGAAGCACAGCGTGCTCTGCACCACCCACGTAGATATCTACTGGCAACCATTGTTTGAGAAGATCCTCATCGGCCAATTTCTCAGTATTGTGCGGGTCAATATAGCGGAGGTAGTACCAGCTTGAACCAGCCCACTGTGGCATAGTATTTGTTTCACGACGACCTTTGACGCCATCTTCACGAGTCACTTCAAGCCAATCTGTCAAGTTAGCTAGTGGACTTTCACCAGTACCTGAAGGGCGGATGTCCTTGGTTACTGGCAAGACAAGTGGCAATTCACTTTCAGGGACAGCTGTTGAAGTTCCATCTTCCCAATGAATGATAGGAATTGGCTCACCCCAGTAACGTTGACGGCTAAAGAGCCAGTCGCGGAGACGGTAGGTGACCTTCTCTTGTCCACAGCCTTTTTCTTCCAACCAAGCCACAATCTTGGCAATAGCATCTTCTTTGTTGAGTCCATCTAGGAAGTCTGAATTGACATGAAGTCCATCTTCTGTGTAGGCAGCTTCTTCAACGTTTCCACCTTCAAGCACTTCTACGATTGGAAGGTCAAATTGTTTGGCAAATTCCCAGTCACGTTGATCGTGGGCAGGCACAGCCATGACAGCACCTGTTCCATAGCTAGACAATACGTAGTCGGCAATCCAGATTGGGATTTCTTTACCGTTAACAGGGTTTACAGCATAAGCACCAGTCCAAACACCAGTTTTTTCTTTGGCAAGGTCTGTACGAGCCAAGTCTGATTTCAAGCTAGCTTGGTGTTTGTAGTTTGCTACAGCCTCTGCTTGCCCTAGACTTGTGATAGCGTCAACCAATTCATGCTCAGGAGCCAGAACTGTGAAAGTCGCACCGAAAAGAGTATCAGGACGAGTAGTAAAGACAGTGAATTCCTTGTCTGTTCCTTTTACTTTGAAAGTTACATTGGCACCAGTTGATTTCCCAATCCAGTTGCGTTGCATATCCTTGATAGACTCTGGCCAATCAAGCTCGTCTAAGTCATTAAGCAAGCGCTCTGCATAGGCCGTGATTTTGAGCATCCATTGGCGCATTGGTTTACGGACAACTGGATAGCCTCCACGCTCAGAAGTTCCGTCAGGAAGAACCTCTTCATTAGCAATAGCTGTTCCCAATTCCTCAACCCAGTTTACTGGTACTTCCGCTTCATAGGCCAAACCTTTTTCGTAAAGCTTAGTGAAAATCCATTGCGTCCACTTGTAGTAGTTTGGATCTGTTGTATTGACTTCACGATCCCAGTCATAAGAAAATCCAAGCGCATTGATTTGGCGTTTGAAGTTGGCAATATTCTCAGCTGTAAATTCAGCTGGGTCATTACCTGTATCCATAGCGTATTGCTCTGCAGGCAAACCAAAAGCATCCCAACCCATTGGGTGAAGGACATTGTGTCCTTGCGCACGTTTGAAACGGCTGAGGATATCGGTTGCAGTATAGCCTTCTGGATGTCCTACGTGCAGACCCGCTCCAGATGGATAAGGGAACATATCAAGAGCATAAAACTTCGGTTTTGATGCATCTGTCCCTGTCTTAAATGTATGATGTTCTGCCCAGTAGCCCTGCCACTTAGGCTCAATTTCTTTATGATTGTAAAAACTCATGGTCTCTCTCCAATTTTGTGATGTTACTATTATACCATTTTTGAGGGAATTTGAAAGATGAGAAATGTTCTTTTAGACTTGGATGGTAAGAAAGACTGAATCGCAAATCTAGCTTATTTAGCAGTATAAAAAATTAGCTAGCACTTGAAATTAACTTATATCGATTATTTGTCTCTTTCATCTTTTTCCCCTAGCGCCTTTGACTCATATTCCCCGTTTTAGATTTCTTTAAGGTTTTTATTATATCCTATAGGACTCTGCAAATTATAAACATTAAGTAGGTTGTAGAGTTAAAATGTTCGTAAAAAGGAGATTATTATGAAAAAACTACTATTCTTTCTCTCTTGTGGATGGATATTTCTTACTTTATCAGGATGTTCTTCAACAACAGAAGCGGAAACTAGCTCTGAAAAAGATTCAGATAACACTTTGGTTGTCTACTCGCCTAATCCTGAGGACCTTATCGAAGAAACAATTCCAGCCTTCGAAGACAAATATGGTATTAAGGTTGATTTAGTACAAGCCAGCACGGGTGAATTGTTCAAAAAAGCTGAGGCCGAAAAAGAATCCCCAGTAGCCGATGTCATTTTCGGAGGTTCCTACGCTCTCTTCTCTTCTAACGAAAAACTTTTTGAACCTTATATTTCCCAAGAAAACGACCAGATAATCCCTGAATATCAAAATAAAACTGGATTCTACACGCCTTATACACTTGATGTCAGTGTTATCATTGCCAATTCAGCTCTTACAAAAGATATTAAAATTGAAGGCTACAATGATCTACTCAATCCTAAATTAAAAGGAAAAATCGCTACTGCTGATCCTAGTAATGCTTCTAGCGCCTTTGCTCAATTAACAAACATGCTTGTTGATCAAGGTGGATACGAAAATGAACAAGCTTGGACCTATGTGAAAAATCTATTTACCCTAGTAGATGGAAAGATTGCATCTAGTTCTTCAAATGTTTACAAAGCTGTCGCCGATGGAGAAATGGCTGTAGGACTCACCTATGAAGACCCTGCCTTAAAACTCTTAAACGACGGAGTTGATGTAAAAGTTATTTATCCAAAAGAAGGAACCGTCTTTTTACCTGGTAACGCAGCTATCATCAAAAATGCTAAACACATGGAAAACGCTAAGAAATTTATCGATTTCCTCCTTTCTCAAGAAATCCAAGATAAGCTAGGAACTGAAACTACAATCAGACCTATTCGTAAAAATGCTAAAACCAATAAAAATATGAAGGCTATGACAGAAATCAAGATTGCCACCGAAGATTCAGATTATGTCATTAAAAATAAATCCACTATTCTTAAAAAGTACAATGACATTTTTACAGATATCCAATCTAAACAGTAAAAGAGGTTCACTATGAGTGAGATCAAAATTATTAACGCCAAAAAAATCTACCACGATGTTCCTGTTATTGATAATTTAAATATTACAGTTCCCAAAGGAAGTCTCTTTACCATCCTTGGTCCTTCAGGGTGTGGGAAAACGACTCTTCTTCGTATGATTGCAGGTTTCAACAGTATCGAAGGTGGAGAATTTTACTTCGATGATACAAAAATCAATAATATGGAACCCAGCAAACGCAATATCGGGATGGTTTTTCAAAACTACGCTATTTTCCCACATTTGACTGTTCGAGATAATGTCGCTTTTGGTCTCAAGCAAAAGAAGGTTCCAAAAGAAGAATTGGTCCAACAGACCAACAAGTATCTTGAACTCATGCAAATTGCTCAATATGCGGATCGAAAGCCCGATAAACTTAGTGGTGGACAACAACAACGTGTCGCCTTGGCACGTGCCTTAGCTGTCAATCCAAGTGTTCTCCTCATGGACGAACCACTTAGTAACCTAGATGCCAAACTTCGCTTGGATATGCGTCAAGCTATTCGAGAAATCCAACACGAAGTGGGAATTACAACTGTTTATGTGACCCACGACCAAGAAGAAGCTATGGCTATTTCAGACCAAATTGCTGTTATGAAAGACGGAGTCATCCAACAAATCGGTCGGCCAAAAGAACTCTATCATAAACCAGCTAATGAGTTTGTAGCAACCTTTATCGGACGCACAAATATTATCCCTGCTACTCTTGAAAAACGGAGCGACGGCGCTTATATCGTCTTTTCAGATGGCTATGCTCTTCGAATGCCAGCTCTTGATCAGGCTGAAGCACAAGATATTCATGTAAGTATTCGTCCTGAAGAGTTCATTAAAGATGAATCTGGAGATATTGAAGGAATTATTAGCGATAGCGTCTACCTTGGACTGAATACTGAATACTTCATCGAAACAGGATTTGCCTCAAAAATTCAAGTTAGCGAAGAATCAACTTTTGAAGAAGATCTACAAAAAGGCGATCGTATTCGTCTACGAATCAATACTCAAAAATTAAACGTCTTTTCTGCAGATGGTTCGCAAAACCTGATAAAAGGAGTCAACCATGGAACGTAAAAAACTAAATATTTGGACAGCCTCCTCTTTCTTCATCTTTCTTACCTATCTTGTCTTTCTCGTTTATCCTATCGTTACCGTGCTCAAGCAAGCACTCATACATGAAGGGCAATTCTCACTAGCTAATTTTGTCACTTTCTTTAGTAAAGCCTACTACTCTGAGACACTCGTCAACAGTTTCAAGGTTTCCATTACCGCTACTGTCACTTCCTTAGTTGTAGGAACCCTATTAGCTTACCTCTTCTCTATGTATGATTTCAAGGGAAAGAAATTTCTACAAATATTGATTATCATTGCTTCCATGTCAGCTCCTTTCGTGGGAGCCTACTCCTGGATTCTCTTGCTGGGACGAAACGGGGTCATTACTAAATTCCTGACAAATGCCCTTCATCTTCCAGCTATCGATATTTATGGATTCAAAGGAATTGTACTTGTCTTTACACTGCAACTATTCCCACTGGTATTTCTCTACGTTGCTGGGACAATGAAAAGTATTGACAATTCTCTACTTGAAGCTGCTGAAAGCATGGGGTCCTTCGGAGTTAAGCGTATCGTAACGGTTGTTTTACCTCTCCTAGTTCCAACCTTACTAGCTGCTGCCTTGCTTGTATTTATGAGAGCATTCTCAGACTTTGGAACGCCTATGTTGATTGGTGAAGGATATCGGACTTTCCCCGTCTTGATTTATACCCAATTCATTAGCGAGGTTGGAGGAAATTCTGCTTTTGCATCTGCTTTAGCAATTATGGCGATTATCATTGCCTTGGCGATTTTCCTTATCCAAAAATACATCTCAAACCGCTACAGTTTCAGCATGAATTCGCTCCATCCAATTGAGCCTAAAAAAACTACAAAAGGAAAAATGGCTGCCATTTATGCAACAGTCTACGGAATTATCTTGTTCTCTGTTCTACCTCAAGTCTACTTGATTTATACTTCTTTCCTAAAAACATCAGGTATGGTATTCGTCAAAGGCTATTCTCTAAACAGTTACAAGGTAGCTTTCAATCGTATGGGGTCTGCTATTTTTAATACCATTCGTATCCCTTTGATTGCCTTAGTTCTAGTTGTCCTATTCGCAACATTTATCTCCTACCTAGCCGTTAGAAAACGTAATTTGTTTACAAACTTAATTGACAGCCTCAGTATGGTACCTTATATTGTACCAGGAACCGTTCTAGGGATTGCCTTCATTTCTTCCTTCAATACTGGTCTATTTGGAAGTGGATTTCTTATGATTACAGGGACAGCTTTCATCTTAATTATGTCCCTATCTGTCAGAAGATTGCCGTATACTATTCGCTCATCTGTTGCTAGCTTACAACAAATAGCCCCAAGTATTGAAGAAGCTGCTGAAAGCTTAGGAAGTAGCCGTCTCAATACCTTTGCCAAGATTACAACTCCAATGATGCTATCTGGTATTATTTCTGGAGCCATCCTATCTTGGGTTACAATGATTTCAGAACTCTCTACTTCTATCCTCCTCTACAATGTCAAAACAAGAACAATGACTGTAGCTATTTATACAGAGGTTCTCAGAGGAAATTACGGTGTAGCCGCAGCCTTGTCAACTATCCTGACTGTTCTAACAGTAGGTTCCTTGCTCTTGTTTATGAAAATCTCTAAAAGCAATAGCATTACACTTTAGTTTTCCCCATCAAAAACAGCCGAAAGAATTCTCGGCTGTTTTTTCTTATCTTGATATTCTTATCAAATTCCTAGCTCATTGATTAAATAGAGACTTCTTCAATCTTCTCACGTCCTAGTTCTCGGTAACTACGGTCGCCGACAACTTCTACGCTAAACTGACCGTCCTCATATTCAAGAATCGTCACGCTACCATTATTTAGACCATGAGGATGCATGCCATTAATCAGATACACAATGGTTCCAATGGTCATTCCGTGGCTGACGACAAGGGCATTGCCTCCGCCTTGTTCTTCCATTTCTTTAGCAATCGCTTCAAAACCTTCCTTGATTCGGCCACTGAGTTTTTCCCAGCCTTCAGCCCAACCAGCTGTATCAACCTCTACCAAGCCCTCAGCCAGTTCAGCATAAGATAATTGGTGAACGTGGTCCACATTAAAGATACGAGGAATAATGCCCATGAAAAGATCGCCATCGTAGGCCCCGTCAAAGCTACCAAAACACCATTCTCTGATACGCTTGTCCATGCGATAAGGGATTTTCCCCTGCAGATCAAGTTCTTCAAGGATAATTCCCATAGTCTGAATGGTGCGGCCAGAATCACTCGAATAAGCGCGCTCAAACTGTAGACCAGATTCTCGCAAGCCGATTCCTAATTCTTGAATCCCTCTCTCACCTTCAGCTGTTAAGGGAGTATCGCTCCAACCTTGTGCGCGACCAATCGTGTTAAACATAGTCTTGCCATGACGTACCAAATACAATCGTACTTTTACCATTTTCCGTCCTCCGTTTGCTTCTATTATATCATGGATGATAAAACAAAAGCCACCCAGACAGGCGACTTTTGCAGGAGATTATTATGAAAAAGTTTAGGAGTTCATTAAATAAAGATATTAGATGAAAATCAAATTCAAACTAAATCAGTGTTATCTGTTTCAAATAATATTAGGAGGTCTTTATTTAATGATTATAGTATACACATCCAACCTTAAATAGAACTTAAAATTTCTCCTATTTTCTTAATTTTTAAAACTATGAATTGGTGCTGGGATTTGGCCTCCACGAGAAATGAAATCGACAGACGAAGCTCCATTGACTTTCATTACTGGAGCTGTACCAAGAAGACCACCAAACTCAATCATATCGCCTTCTTTTCCTTTTGGAATGATACGAACAGCCGTTGTTTTCATATTGATAACACCAATTGCAGCTTCATCTGCAATCATGGCCGCAATGGTTTCAGCTGGTGTATCCTCTGGAATGGCAATCATATCCAAACCAACAGAACAGATAGCCGTCATGGCTTCTAGTTTTTCTAAATTAAGAGAACCATTTTGCACTGCAGCAATCATTCCCTCATCCTCAGAAACAGGGATAAAGGCACCAGACAAACCACCGACTTGGTTGCAGGCCATCACTCCGCCCTTCTTAACTTGGTCATTCAAGAGAGCCAAGGCAGCCGTCGTCCCATGCGTACCAACTGTTTCTAGCCCCATTTCTTCAAGGACACGTGCAACAGAATCTCCAACCGCAGGAGTTGGCGCCAAGCTCAAGTCCACAATACCAAATTCCACACCCAGTCTCTCACTGGCCATTTGACCAACCAATTGACCGATACGAGTGATTTTAAAGGCAGTTTTCTTAACTGTTTCGGCTACTACGTCAAAGCTCTCTCCACGAACTTTTTCCAGAGCACGCTTCACCACACCAGGACCAGAAACTCCGACATTGATGATAACATCTGCTTCCCCAACACCATGGAAGGCACCCGCCATAAATGGATTGTCCTCAACAGCATTAGCGAATACAACCAACTTGGCTGCCCCCATATCAGATAGAGTTGCCGTTTCCTTGATAACTCGTCCCATATCTGCGACAGCCGTCATATTGATACCAGACTTGGTTGAGCCGATATTGACTGACGAACAGACCTTGTCCGTTTCAGCCAAAGCACGAGGAATAGAATTGATGAGAATCTCATCTCCCTTTTGGTACCCCTTTTGTACCAAGGCAGAGAAACCACCAATAAAGTCCACACCGATTTCTTTCGCAGCCCTATCAAGCGCTTTTGCCAGAACCACATAGTCCGTCGCATCTGTCGCTGCCCCAATCAAAGAGATAGGAGTCACCGATACACGCTTATTAACGATTGGAATCCCCAACTCAGCCGCAATTTCATCGCCAACAGCCACTAAATTAGCTGCCTTGGTCGTAATCTTTTGATAAATTTTCTCCGCAGCACGATTGATATCTGGATCAATACAGTCCAAAAGAGAAATCCCCATAGTAATGGTTCTGATATCGAAGTTTTGCTCCTCAATCATGGCAATGGTTTCAGTAACTTGTCTAATATCCATGTGCACCTCCTAGATATTATACATAGCTTCGAAAATCGCTGCACTCTGAATATTGATTTTTACATTCAAAGTTTGCCCAAAAGCTTCAAATTCATTACGAAGATAGGTAAAATCTTGCTTTTTATCACTAGAGACAAAAGCCATCATCGTGAAATATTCATCCAAGACGGTTTGAGAGATATCATCAATATTCAACCCCAATTCTGCAATTTTACCAGAAACACCTGCAACAATTCCAGATTTATCTTTACCAACAACAGTTATAATCGCTTTCATAAGCAAACTCCAATTCTTCTTTTAATTAGGAAACCTGAACATTAAACAGGATTCTTTTCAAATAGTATAGCATAATTCTAACGAAAATACTCAAAAACGCCTGCTTACGAAGTTGTTCTTAAGCAAAAAACAATTTCGTAAACAAGCGTCTACTATCCCAACTTATGATGAGTGTTCCCGCTAGGACCGAAATCCTAGCGGTAGACCAGAGCTAGACTAAGAGCACAAGACTCCATCATCATAACACTCAACAAAATTGATGATTTTATACTAATTCGATGATCGCCATTGGCGCTGCATCACCACGACGTGGTTCAGTTTTAAGGATACGAGTGTATCCACCGTTACGTTCAGCATAACGAGGTGCGATTTCTGAGAACAATTTTTGAAGTGCTGTAGTAGAAGTGTACTTATCAGTTGCTTCATCATAGTTTTCAGATGCGATTTCATTACGTACGAAAGCAGCTGCTTGACGACGTGCATGCAAATCACCACGTTTACCTAGAGTAATCATTTTTTCAACAGTTTTACGGATTTCTTTAGCACGAGCTTCAGTTGTCACGATTGATTCGTTGATCAAAAGGTCAGTTGTCAAATCGCGAAGCATTGCTTTACGTTGTGAGCTAGTGCGTCCTAGTTTACGGTAAGCCATGTATTCCTCCTTTATTTATCTTTTAATCCAAGACCCAAATCAATGAGTTTGAGTTTCACTTCTTCCAAACTCTTGCGTCCAAGATTTCGTACTTTCATCATCTCTGCTTCAGATTTTTCTGTCAAATCATGCACAGTATTGATACCGGCACGTTTCAAACAGTTGTATGAACGCACAGACAAGTCCAGTTCCTCAATCGTACGATCCAAAATACGATCGTCAGATTCAGTGTCAGCTTCTTTCATCACTTCAGTTGACTTAGCAATCTCAGTAAGATTTGTAAACAAATCAAGATGTTCTGTCAAAATACGTGCTGAAAGCCCTAAAGCATCTTCTGGAATAATTGTTCCATTTGTCAAGATTTCAAGGGTTAATTTGTCAAATCCATCATTGCTACCTACACGAGCAGGTTCCACTTGATAGTTGACTTTTGTAACTGGTGTATAAATAGAATCTACAGCAAGTGTTCCAACCGGTGCATTATCTTTTTTATTTTCATCAGCAGGTACATATCCACGACCACTGTTAACAGTCATAGTCGCTTTTAGAGAAGAACCTTCACCGATTGTAAAGAGATAATGATCTGGATTTACAATTTCAATATCGCTATCTGTCAAAATGTCACCAGCTGTTACTTCAGCAGGACCTTCAACATCTAGTTCGATGATTTTTTCGTCTTCAACGTACGATTTCACTGCAATTCCTTTGATGTTCAGAATGATTTGCATCACGTCTTCACGAACACCTGGAACTGTGTCAAACTCATGTAACACACCATCAATGTTGATAGATGTCACAGCTGCTCCTGGTAGAGAAGCTAGAAGTACACGACGAAGAGAGTTACCAAGAGTTGTACCGTAGCCACGTTCAAGCGGTTCGATTACAAACTTGCCATAATCTTTATTTTCATCAATTTTTGTTATATTTGGTTTTTCAAACTCGATCATTTAGTTACTCCCTCTTAAACGAAAAGCAGTGTAATGCGATGATTATACACGGCGACGTTTTGGAGGACGAGCACCATTGTGTGGCACTGGAGTCACATCACGAATTGCTGTTACTTCAAGACCAGCGGCAGCAAGCGCACGAATAGCTGACTCACGACCAGAACCTGGACCTTTTACAGTAACTTCAACTGATTTAAGACCGTGTTCTTGTGCAGATTTAGCAGCAGCTTCAGAAGCCATTTGAGCAGCGAATGGTGTAGATTTACGAGAACCTTTGAAACCAAGAGCACCAGCTGATGACCAAGCAATTGCATTACCATGCACATCAGTAATCATAACAATAGTGTTATTAAATGTAGCGTGAATATGAGCAATACCAGATTCGATATTCTTTTTCACACGACGTTTACGTGTTGGTTTAGCCAAGACTTTTACCTCCTATATTATTTTTTCTTACCAGCGATCGCAACAGCTTTACCTTTACGAGTGCGAGCGTTGTTTTTAGTGTTTTGTCCACGGACAGGAAGTCCACGACGGTGACGGATACCACGGTATGAACCGATTTCCATCAAACGTTTGATGTTCAAGTTTACTTCACGACGAAGGTCACCTTCAACTTTGATTGCATCCACTTCACGACGGATAGCATCTTCTTGATCTGATGTAAGATCACGTACACGAACATCTTCTGAGATTCCAGCAGCAGCCAAAATTTTCTTAGATGTTGCAAGTCCGATACCATAAACATAAGTCAATGAGATTACTACGCGTTTGTCATTTGGAATGTCAACTCCAGCAATACGAGCCATGTTTTCTCCTTTCTATCTTATCCTTGACGTTGTTTGTGTTTTGGATTTGCTGGGCAAATTACCATAACACGACCATTACGACGAATAACTTTACAGTATTCGCAAATTGGTTTGACCGATGGTCTTACTTTCATTTCTTATCCCTCCAAGTTTTTCGATTATTTAAAGCGGTAAGTGATACGTCCACGTGTCAAGTCATATGGACTCATTTCGACAGTAACACGATCTCCCGCTAAAATACGAATATAGTTTTTACGAATTTTACCAGAAACTGTTGCTAAAATCTGATGTCCATTTTCAAGTTCAACCGTAAACATTGCATTCGGCATTGTATCAACTACTTTGCCTTCAACTTCAATCACATCGTCTTTTGCCACGCAAAAGCACCTCCATAAATTTCGATTCGATGCCTCTAGACACAGAGACAACAATTATAAGTCAGACTATCTCAGTATAACATTTGTAGCGGATTTTTGCAAGTGTGAAAAACGCTTTATTTCAAATTTGTCAATACTTTTTCGATATCTGAGAAGACATCATTGATATCTTGATTACCTTCGATGTCATGAACCAAACCTTTGGCACGGTAGTGAGCAATGATTGGTTCCCCTTGAGCAATATTCACATCCAAACGACGTTTTACTGTCTCAGGCTTATCATCTTCACGTTGGTAGTAATCTTCTTCTTTATAGTCAACTGGTGGGTTAAAGACCTTGTGGAAAGTTTCTCCAGTTACTCGGTGGATGATACGGCCACTCAAACGTTCCAAGAGGCTGTCAGGGTTCACTTCAATGTTGATGACACCTTCTAGTTCAATGCCAAGTTCAGCCAATGTTTTGTCCAAGGCATGAGCTTGTTCGATTGTACGTGGGTAACCATCCAACAAGAATCCTGTTTCTTTAATATCATCTTGTGAAAGACGTTCTTTTACGATCCCATTTGTAACTTCGTCAGGAACCAATTCACCCTTGTCAATGTATGACTTGGCAAGAACACCCATTTCAGTTTGATTTGCCATAGCAGCACGGAACATATCACCTGTTGAGATATGTGCAACATGGAATTGTTCTACGATTTTTGCTGCTTGAGTTCCCTTACCTGCACCAGGTAAGCCCATAATCAAAAGATTCATGATTTGATCTCCTTATTTTATTTTTAAATAGAAGCAAAAGTCTTTTCGCCCCTATTTAAAAACAAAATAGAAGAGGGGAGACCAAACTCTCACTAATGTTAGAGTTAAACCTCCACTCCCTCAGCATTTACTGACTTAGTAAATACTTTTATTCTGTTCTGTCCATGAAACCAACATACTTACGTTTCAACAGGTAACCTTCCAATTGTTTGATTCCTTCAATACCTGTAGAGATAATGATCAAAAGACTAGTTCCTCCAAAAGCAACTGCCTCTGAAAGTCCGAAAACGTCTTTTGCTACAATCGGTAAAATAGAAATCACACCAAGGAAGAGAGAACCAACAGTTGCAAGACGACGAAGAAGTTTAGACATATATTCTTCTGTACCTTTACCAGGACGAACTCCATGGATATAAGCACCGCTCTTTTGTAGGTTTTCTGCCGCTTTTTCAGGATTAATCTGTACAAACGTATAGAAGAATGTAAAGAGAATAATCAACAAAGCATACATGGCAATACCAGTTGGTGAAGTTGTTGCCAGCATTTCTTGTGCTGTTCTTACCCAGGCCCAATCATGACCTGTGGCGCTCAAAAACTGAAGAATAGCCGCAGGCGCTGCAGTGATCGAACTTGCAAAGATAACAGGGATAACTCCAGCAGGGTTTACCTTCAAAGGAAGGTAAGAGCTAGATGGAGCACCTTGTGCAACCTTAGTATATTGGATTGGAATTTTGTATTCTGCTTGTTGAACATAAGTTGTAAAATAAATGATCAACAATACAGTAATAATCAAAATGATTACGAAAATGATAGATGAGTTAATACGGCTACTTGGGACGTTCACAAAGTAGTCCACATAGATGCCCTGAATCATCTCTGGAATTGAGGCAACAATCCCGGCAAAGATAATCATAGAAACACCATTTCCGTACCCCTTATCTGTAATTTGCTCTCCCAACCAAGTCACAATCATACTACCAGCTGTTAAGATGATACCAATCATGATAAAGACTTGTGGAGTAAGAGCTGTTTTCAACAATTGAGCTCCGGCTAAAGTATTAAAACCAGCTGTAATCCCGATAGATTGCACAAAGGCTAGAACAAGAGCAATATAACGAGTAGCTTGATTCAATTTTCTTCGACCTACTTCCCCTTGTTTACCCCACTCTACAAATTTGGGTAAAATATCCATTTGCAAGAGTTGGACAACAATAGAGGCCGTAATGTAGGGGCTAACACCAAGAGCAAAAACTGAGAAGTTTTTCATGGCATTCCCTGACACCAAGCTCAACATGTTTAAGAAGGATAATCCACTTAAAGCATTCAAGCTATTGGCATTCACACCGGGAACTGTAATGCTAGTTCCGATACGAAAGACCAGAACGATAAAAATTGTAAATAAAATTTTTGATCGAACCTGCTTGACTTTAAGAGCTTCTCTTAATAATTTAAAAAACATAGGTCACCTCTCTTAGATGACTTCTACTGAACCACCTTTAGCAGTGATAGCTTCTTCAGCTGATTTAGAGAATTTAGCTGCTTTCACAGTCAATTTCTTAGTCAACTCACCGTTACCAAGAATTTTAATACCTGATTTTTCAGCTTTAACAATTCCTGCTTCGATAAGAACAACTGGAGTAACTTCAGCACCATCTTCAAAGACGTTCAATTGGTCAAGGTTCACAATTGCGTATTCTTTAGCGTTGATGTTAGTGAATCCACGTTTTGGAAGACGACGGAACAATGGAGTTTGTCCACCTTCAAAACCAAGGCGAACTCCGCCACCGCTACGAGCTTTTTGACCTTTTTGACCACGACCAGATGTTTTACCGTTACCTGATGAAGTACCACGACCAACGCGGTTACGTACTTTACGAGAACCTTCTGCAGGTTTCAATTCATGAAGTTTCATTTTTATTTTCTCCTCTTTTGTAAAATGCTAGCGCCGATAAGGGAGAAAAGGTTGTCTCCCCCATCAACTCGCCTATACGACGTCATCATAGATGACTATATCTAGTTTTAGGGGATGGTATAGTGCACATCCCCTAAAAATTCATTAGTTTACTTCTTCAACTGTTACCAAGTGAGATACTGCTGTGATCATACCACGGATTGCAGCGTTATCTTCTTTAATAACAGAGCTGTTTAATTTGCCAAGTCCAAGTGCTACAACAGTTTTACGTTGTGATGGAATGCGTCCGATTGGAGACTTAGTCAAAGTAATTTTAATTTGAGCCATTTTATCCCCTTTCTTATGCTAAATCAGAAACTGAGATACCACGAAGGGCAGCAACTTCTTCAGCGCGTTTCAATTGTTTCAAACCTTCAACAGTTGCACGAACAATGTTGATTGGAGTGTTAGAACCAAGTGATTTAGATGTAATATCTGCCACACCTGCCAATTCCACAACGGCACGAACTGCACCACCAGCGGCAACTCCAGAACCTTCTACAGCAGGTTTCAACAATACTTTAGCTCCACCGAATTCTGAAAGAACTTCGTGTGGGATTGTTGTTCCAACCATAGGAACTTCGATCAAGTTTTTCTTAGCATCATCTACTGCTTTACGGATTGCTTCTGGAACTTCTTGAGCTTTACCAGTACCAAATCCTACGCGACCGTTGTGGTCACCAACAACAACAAGAGCTGCGAAACGAAGACGACGTCCACCTTTAACAACTTTTGTAACACGGTTGACAGCAACTACGCGTTCTTCTAATTCAACTGCATTGTCTTTAAATGCCATTTTCTAGTGTCCTCCTATTAGAATTTCAATCCGTTTTCACGAGCTGCATCAGCCAAAGCTTTCACACGTCCGTGATATAGATATCCACCGCGGTCGAACACCACTTCTGAAATACCTTTAGCGTTTGCACGTTCTGCAACGAGTTTACCGACAGCAACGGCTTGTTCAGTTTTAGTTCCTTTTGAAACTTCTTTGTCAAGAGTTGAAGCACTTGCGAGCGTTACACCCGCTACGTCATCAATCACTTGAGCGTAGATGCCTGTATTAGAACGGAATACGTTCAAACGTGGGCGATCAGCAGTTCCAGAGAGTTTTCCGCGAACGCGACGGTGGCGTTTTTGGCGGAGTTTGTTTTTATCTGGTTTTGAAATCACAGTTTTCACCTCTTTAGTTTTAAATCGTGTGCTATGCACAAAGTTGGAAAATAAGTTGTTGGTTGAGAAGCAACCACTCAACATTATTTACCTGTTTTACCTTCTTTACGGCGAACGAATTCACCAACGTAACGGATACCTTTACCTTTATATGGTTCTGGTGAACGAAGGCTACGTACGTAAGCAGCTGTTTGACCAACTACTTCTTTTGAAATTCCGCTAACAACAATTGTTGTTGGGTTTGGAAGTTCAAAAGTAATTCCTTCTGGAGCTTCAACTTCGTCTGGATGAGATTTACCAACAGCCAAAACAAGTTTAGATCCTTGAAGTTGTGCACGGTAACCAACCCCGCGCATTTCAAGTTCTTTCTTGAATCCTTCTGATACACCAACAACCATGTTGTTCAAAAGGGCACGAGTAGTTCCGTGGATAGTTTTCATTTCTTTTGAATCGTTTGGACGGTGAAGAGTTACTTCAGTACCTTCCACACGGATTTCAATATCTTTTGAGAACTCACGAGTAAGTTCTCCTTTAGGTCCTTTTACAGTTACAACGTTGTCATTGTTAGTGAGTTCAACACCAGCAGGCAACACGATAACTTTATTACCAATACGTGACATGTTTATTTTCTCCTGTTAGATTGTCAGGCCAGAACGGCCAGTTTTCACGGGGTTCAGATACTTATTTAGTTCAAGAGCTGAACTGAACACGCTCTAAGAACTGCGCAAAATAGATAAGTTGGCTTGTTTGTAAACAAACTTCTCCAACTTCCTAATTTTGCTTTGTTCTTTACGAGCTTTGTATCTTGATTTTACCAAACGTAAGCGATAACTTCCCCACCAACATTCTTTTGGCGTGCTTCTTTATCAGTAAGCAAACCTTCAGAAGTTGAAAGGATAGCAATTCCAAGTCCGTTAAGAACTTTTGGAAGGTCTTCACGTTTTTTGTAGACACGAAGTCCTGGTTTAGAAACACGTTTCAAGTTAGTGATAACTTTTTCACCGTTTGGTCCGTATTTAAGGAATACACGGATGATGCCTTGTTTGTCATCTTCGATGATTTCAACGTTTTTTACAAAACCTTCGCGTTTAAGGATTTCAGCAATCCCTTTTTTGATGTTTGATGCAGGTACTTCAAGTACTTCGTGTTTAGCTTGGTTAGCGTTACGAATACGAGTTAGGAAGTCTGCGATTGGGTCAGTCATAACCATTTTATTTTTCTCCTCTTACTAGTAGTTTGCAAGTTGCACTTGCTAGTTAATACATGATACAAAGAGCGTAACAGCACGAGCAAAAATAGGCAATTTGATGCAGGAGCGATGCTCCAAAGCAAATTGGTCTTTTTTGCCAAAAGCTGTAGCTCGTGTTCAAATTGGCAAATCCAACTGAACCCGGGCTAAACTCTGTGTGAAAAAGATAAACTTTCCTAGAAACTTCAGTTTCTTCGTCAAGTTTCCTATTTTCACTTGGAGTTTTGACGCCCTTGATATCTTAAATTACCAAGATGCTTTTGTTACACCAGGAATTTGTCCTTTGTAAGCTAATTCACGGAAGCAAACACGGCAAAGTTTAAATTTGCGGTAAACTGAATGTGGACGACCACATTTTTCACAACGAGTATAAGCTTGAGTAGAGAACTTCGCTGGACGTTTGTTCTTAGCAATCATTGATTTTTTAGCCATTAGATTTACCTCCTATATTATTTTGCAAAAGGCATTCCAAGGCCTGTAAGCAATGCACGTGACTCTTCGTCAGTGTTAGCAGTTGTTACGATAACGATGTCAAGACCACGAGTTTTGTCAACGTCATCGAAGTTGATTTCTGGGAAGATCAATTGTTCTTTCACACCAAGTGTGTAGTTTCCGCGTCCGTCAAATGATTTTGTTGGAACACCGTGGAAGTCACGTACACGTGGAAGTGAAACTGAAACCAATTTATCCAAGAATTCGTACATACGTTCACCACGAAGGGTAACTTTTGCACCGATCGCAACACCTTCACGAAGACGGAAGCCGGCGATTGATTTTTTAGCTTTAGTGATAAGTGGTTTTTGACCTGAGATAAGTGCCAATTCTTCAGCAGCTTTTTCAAGGCTTTTAGCGTTTGATACAGCTTCACCAACACCCATGTTCAAAACGATCTTATCTACTTTAGGCACAGCCATCACTGATGAGTAGTTGAATTGTTCTGTCAAAGCAGGAACTACTTCATTAAGATATTTTTCTTTTAAACGATTTGCCATTATACTTCTCCTTTCCTTCGTGATTAATCAAGCACTTCGCCTGACTTTTTGTTGTAGCGAACTTTTTTACCGTCTACAAATTTGTAACCAACACGACCAGCTACACCATTTTTGTCCAAAACTTGAACGTTTGATACGTGGATAGCTGCTTCTTTCTCGATGATACCACCTTGAGGAAGCTCGTTAGTTGGACGTTGGTGTTTCTTAACGATGTTAACACCTTCAACGATAACTTTGTTTACTTTTGGAAGGGCAGTAAGGACAACAGCTTCTGTTCCCTTATCTTTACCAGCGATTACGCGAACTTTGTCGCCTTTTTTTACAAACATTAGGTTTCTCCTTGATTTTTCTTACGCCCATAAGGGCACCCTAGCTTGAAGCTAGGGGACTAGTTTGTTTCTAAAAATTAAAGTACTTCTGGAGCAAGTGACACGATCTTCATGAAGCCACCTTCACGCAATTCACGTGCAACTGGGCCAAAGATACGTGTTCCGCGAGGAGTTTTGTCTTCACGGATGATAACTGCTGCGTTTTCGTCAAATTTGATGTATGAACCATCAGCTCGACGAGCACCTGATTTAGTACGAACGATAACTGCTTTAACAACGTCACCTTTTTTAACCGCACCACCAGGAGTAGCTTGTTTTACAGATGCCACGATAACATCACCGATGTTTGCAAATTTACGTCCTGAACCACCAAGAACTTTGATAGTCAAGATTTCGCGAGCACCGCTGTTGTCTGCGACTTTCAAACGAGTTTCTGTTTGAATCATTTCAGTTTTCTCCTTTCAGGTTTGATTAGATGATGACCGCTTCTTCAACAACTTCTACAAGACGGAAACGTTTTGTAGCTGAAAGCGGACGAGTTTCCATGATACGTACGATATCGCCTTCTTTGGCAACATTGTTTTCATCATGAGCTTTGTATTTTTTAGAGTAGTTAATACGTTTACCATAGACTGGGTGGTTACGTTTTGTTTCAACTACAACTGTGATTGTCTTGTCCATTTTGTCAGATACAACACGTCCAACAAGAACTTTACGATTATTGCGTTCCATTGAAATTTCTCCTTCCCTAGTCTATTATTTCGCTTCAGATTGAACTGTTTTGATACGAGCGATTTGTTTTTTAACTTCTTTCAAGCGAGCTGTTTGTTCCAATTGACCAGTAGCAGCTTGGAAACGAAGTTCAAACAATTCTTTTTTCAATTCGTTTTCGCGCTTCGCGAGTTCTTCTTGAGAAAGACCACGAAGTTCTTTAACAAATTCTTTTACTTCATTAAGTTTCATGCCTTCTCCTTATTCTGCTTCACGTTTTACGAATTTACATTTAACTGGCAATTTGTGGCTAGCAAGACGAAGCGCTTCGCGAGCGATCTCTTCAGATACACCAGCGATTTCGAACATCACTTTACCACGTTTAACTGGTGCTACCCAACCTTCAGGTGCCCCTTTACCAGATCCCATACGCACACCGATAGCTTTAGCAGTGTATGATTTGTGTGGGAAGATTTTAATCCAAACTTTACCACCACGTTTCATGTAACGAGTCATGGCGATACGAGCAGCTTCGATTTGGCGGTTAGTGATCCAGTGGCTAGTTGTAGCTTGAAGACCGTATTCACCGAATGCTACTTCTTTTCCACCTTTTGCTTCACCGCGCATTTTTCCACGGAATTCACGACGGTGTTTAACACGTTTAGGTACTAACATTGGTTATTTACCTCCTTTAGTGTTTTTGCGAGCTGGAAGAACTTCACCACGGTAGATCCATACTTTAACACCAAGTTTACCGTATGTAGTATCTGCTTCTTCCCAAGCGTAATCGATATCTGCACGAAGTGTGTGAAGTGGAACAGTTCCTTCAGAGTATCCTTCAGCACGGGCGATATCTGCACCGTTCAAACGACCTGATACTTGAGTTTTGATTCCTTTAGCTCCAGCACGCATTGCACGTTGGATTGCTTGTTTTTGTGCACGACGGAAAGCAACACGTTGCTCCAATTGACGAGCAATACCTTCACCTACAAGGTGAGCATCCAAATCAGGTTGTTTGATTTCGATGATGTTGATGTGTACTTGTTTTCCAGTCAATTTGTTAAGTTTTGCACGGAGTGCATCAACGTTAGCACCACCTTTACCGATAACCATACCTGGTTTAGCAGTGTGAAGTGAAACGTTAACTTTGTTTACTGCGCGTTCGATTTCGATAGTTGAAACTGCTGCGTCAGCAAGTTCTTTTTGAACGAATTTACGGATTGCAAGATCTTCATGAAGGTAATCCGCGTATTCTTTTTCAGCATACCATTTGGCATCCCAATCACGGATGATGCCGACACGCATACCAATTGGATGTACTTTTTGACCCACGATTTTACCTCCTTATTTTTCTGCAACAGCTACAGTGATGTGAGCTGTACGTTTGTTGATTGGTGAAGCTGAACCTTTCGCACGTGGACGGAAACGTTTCATAGTTGGTCCTTCGTTTGCGAATGCTTCAGATACTACCAAGTTAGCTTTATCCAAACCAAAGTTGTTTTCAGCGTTAGCTACAGCTGAGTTCAAAACTTTCAAGATGATTTCAGCAGCTTTGTTTGGAGTGAATGTCAAGATTGCGATTGCATCGGCTACGCTTTTACCACGGATGTTATCAAGAACAAGACGTGATTTACGAGGTGAAACACGTACTGTACGAGCCATTGCTTTAGCTGAAGTAATTTCTGCCATTTATGTTCTCCTTATTTTCTACGTGTTTTCTTGTCGTCTGCAGCGTGACCTTTGTAAGTACGAGTTGGTGCAAATTCACCAAGTTTGTGACCTACCATGTCTTCTTGGATGTAAACAGGTACATGTTTACGTCCGTCATAAACTGCAATAGTGTAACCAATGAAACTTGGGAAGATCGTTGAACGACGTGACCAAGTTTTAATAACTTTTTTCTTTTCGTCGTTAGCTTGAGCTTCAACTTTTTTCATCAAATGCTCATCGACGAAAGGTCCTTTTTTAAGACTGCGTCCCATTTTTATATTTTCTCCTTTAAATGTTGTACCACAACGGCTTGCGCTCCTATGGAGCGCTACCGAGCTGGCGGATTTACTAGTTGCTTAAGCGACTAGTTTAATATTATTTCTCGTTGCGACGACGAACGATAAGTTTGTCAGATTTCGCTTTCTTGTTACGAGTTTTAAGACCAAGAGCAGGTTTGCCCCATGGAGTAGATGGTGCTTTACGACCAACTGGTGCTTTACCTTCACCACCACCGTGTGGGTGATCGTTAGGGTTCATTACAGAACCACGAACTGTTGGGCGGATACCTTTCCAACGGCTACGTCCTGCTTTACCAAGGTTTACAAGTCCATGTTGTTCGTTTCCGACAACACCAACTGTAGCACGGCAAGTTCCAAGAATCATACGAACTTCACCTGATTGAAGACGAACAAGAACGTATTTACCTTCAGAACCCAATACTTGAGCAGATGCACCAGCAGCACGTACCAATTCACCACCACGACCTGGTTTCAACTCGATGTTGTGGATCAAAGTACCAACTGGGATATTAGCAAGTGGAAGAGCGTTTCCGACTTTGATATCTGCTTCTGGACCTGAAACGATACGTTGACCAACTTCAAGACCTTTTGGAGCGATGATGTATGCTTTCACACCGTCAGTGTAGTGTACAAGAGCGATGTTTGCAGAACGGTTTGGATCGTACTCGATTGTTTTAACAACTGCTTCAACGTTGTCTTTGTTACGTTTGAAGTCAACCAAACGGTAGAAACGTTTGTGTCCACCACCTTGGTGACGAACTGTGATACGACCGTTGTTGTTACGACCAGCCTTGCTCTTCAATGCAACAAGCAATGATTTTTCAGGAGTGCTTGTTGTGATTTCAGCGAAATCCAAAGAAGTCATATTACGGCGACCGTTTGTTGTTGGTTTATAAACACGAATTCCCACGATATTTCCTCCTTAGATTATTCAGCTTCAGCAGCAAACAACTCGATTGCTTTAGAATCAGCTGTAAGTGTGATGATAGCTTTTTTAGTTTTGTTAGTAAAACCAGTGTAACGTCCAACACGTTTAGCTTTTGGTTTTACGTTGATTGTGTTAACATTAGCAACTTTAACACCTTCGAAAGCAGCTTCAACAGCTTGCTTGATCAAAAGTTTGTGTGCACGAGTGTCAACTTCAAATACATATTTTCCTGCTTCAAGTTGAGCCATTGAGCTTTCAGTGATTACAGGTTTTTTGATAACATCATACAAATTCATTATGCAAGAACCTCCTCGATTTTAGAGATAGCTGCTTGAGTAACAAGAAGTTTGTCACTATTTGCGATGTCAAGAACACTTGCAGTTGTAGCAGTCGCAACTTTCACGTTTGGAAGGTTACGAGCTGAGAGAGCTGCGAATTCGTTTCCTTCTTCAAGAATAACAAGGACTTTAGAATCGATGCTCAAAGCTGCAAGAACTTTTGCAAATTCAGCAGTTTTTGGAGCTGTAAATTCAAGAGAATCAACGGCTACAAATTTATTTTCAGCAACTTTTTCTGAGTAAACAGATTTAAGTGCAAGGCGACGAACTTTTTGAGGAAGTTTGTACGCATAGCTACGTGGAGTTGGTCCGAAGACGATTCCACCACCACGCCATTGTGGAGAGCGGATAGAACCTTGACGAGCACGTCCAGTTCCTTTTTGACGCCATGGTTTGCGTCCGCCACCTGAAACAGCTGAGCGGTTTTTAACTGCGTGAGTTCCTTGACGAAGGCTAGCACGTTGGCTGATGATCACATCAAACACAACAGATTCATTTGGTTCGATACCAAAGATTGCATCGTTAAGAACAACTTCGCCCGCTTGTTTACCAGTTTGGTCGAATAATGTTACATTTGCCATTTTGACTGTATTCCCCTTTCCTTATTATTTACCAGCTTTAACTGCTGACTTGATAGTGATAAGAGATTTCTTAGCACCTGGTACGTTACCTTTGATAAGGATAACGTTCTTTTCTGGAACAACTTGTACAACTTCAAGGTTTTGAATTGTTACGCGGTCGCCTCCCATACGTCCTGCAAGGTTTTTACCTTTGAATACGCGGTTAGGTGCAACAGGTCCCATAGAACCTGGACGACGGTGGTAACGAGAACCGTGAGCCATTGGTCCACGTGATTGTCCATGGCGTTTGATAACACCTTGGAAACCTTTACCTTTAGAAGTACCAGTTACGTCAACAACGTCTCCAGCTGCGAATGTTTCAACTGTGATTTCAGCACCAACTTCCAAGCCTTCAACGTTTTTGAATTCACGAATGAAGCGCTTAGGAGCCGTGTTAGCTTTCGCTACATGTCCTTTAGCAGGTTTGTTGCTCAATACTTCGCGTTTGTCATCGAAACCAACTTGGATAGCGTTGTATCCGTCTGTTTCAACAATTTTAACTTGAAGAACAACGTTTGGAGTTGCTTCAATAACTGTTACAGGGATCAATTCGCCAGCTTCAGTGAAGATTTGAGTCATTCCCACTTTTTTCCCTAAGATTCCTTTTGTCATGAGAAAATAGTTCCTTTTCTATATTTTTTATTCAAAAAGTTTTTAACGAGCGTTTTTTATGCTCAAGGTATCAAGCTTTAGATTAAAGTTTGATTTCTACGTTTACACCACTTGGAAGATCCAATTTCATCAAAGCATCAACTGTTTTTTGAGTTGGATTAACGATATCGATCAAACGTTTGTGTGTACGCATTTCGAATTGTTCGCGAGAGTCTTTATATTTGTGAGTCGCACGAATGATTGTGTAGAGGCTACGTTCAGTTGGAAGTGGAATTGGACCCGCAACTTGTGCACCTGTACGAGTAGCTGATTCTACGATTTTTGCAGCCGCTGTGTCAAGCGTACGGTGTTCGTAAGCTTTCAAACGGATACGGATTTTTTTGTTTGCCATCTTTTTCTCCTTTTCGTCTATTTAAAATAATAGGCTAGCTCCACAAGAAAACCGACGCGGTGTTGCGTGGCAATGCAACCGAGCGTGTCGCAACCTCTTGCATCAAAGCTAAGGCTGTAATTTACAGCACCATAATAGAATAACACAAAGCCCCTGCGATTGCAAGGGATTTGTTGCTGTTTTTTCGTTTTTTTACAATGAAACTGTTTTCTTTTTTATAAGTCATTTATTTAACTATTCTTTCATAGAAGAAAGTTACTCTCTCTTCACCTGTTCATAGCTTTCTTTCCCGTCATTGAGCTTATCCCAAATCACTACTTGCCCACTTTTGAGCGATTTTTGCACATCGATGATGCGTTGATTGGACGAACCTCGAAACTGGAGCATGAGATTTCTCTTAGTTCGATCGTATCGTCCATCAACCAGAATGTCAATCAGTGATAAGAGTTCCAGTTTATCTTGTGTCTCCAACATCATTTCTTCCCAAGTGTAGCCAGTCCATGACCAGATGTCTTTGTTTGGCAATTCCTTCCGGATACGTTTAACAAGTGGCAAAAGGATTCCTGTATTAAGGAAGGGTTCTCCTCCTAATAAAGTCAAGCCTTGAACATAGGGTTGAGCGAGATCTGCCATAATCTGTTCTTCTAATTCTGCTGTGTAGGGAATTCCTGCATTGAAAGACCAAGTGGCAACATTATAGCAACCCTCGCAGTGAAACATGCAGCCTGATACATAGAGAGAGTTACGCACACCCTCTCCATCCACAAAGTTGAAGGCCTTGTAATCAATAATACGCCCTTGACTGAGATCCTCGCTTTTCCATTCTTGTGGTTTTGGATTATTCATTCGCTACCTCTATCCAATAACGCTCAACTCCATTACGAACATCTTCAAGGAGCCCACCATTTGCTAGAATGACTGCTCTGCTAGCAGGATTATTCACGCTACAGGTCACAAGAGTTCTCTTGATGTTCTTTTCCTTAGCAACTTGCAAGCCCTGACTGAGAGTCTCTTTAGCATAACCTTTGCCTCTTTCTGATGGACGAATGGAGTAGCCAATGTGGCCAGCATAATTCAATAAACCCTCATTCAGTCTCAATCGCAGATTCAAAAATCCTAGAGCAGGACCTACATCATCAAATGATACAAATTGAATAGAAGGAACACGATTTTCAGGCAAGTTTATTCCCATTTCTTTTTGCTTATTTGTTTCCAACCATTCTTCATACACAAAGTTCTCTGTATCCCAAAATCCTCCATCATGGGCTGATTGGCTCTTTTCAAACTCTGTCATCATCTCTAAAACTGTTTCTTTATCTGCTATTCTTGGTCTGCGTAATTCCATCCTTACCTCCCACTAAGAGAAAAGCGAGAGCTGGCTCTCACTTTTATTTTTTCTTGTTCTTGCTTAAAAATTGTTCTCTGAGGCTGAGCAAGCGTTCTTTCTTACCAGCTCCACCTTTAGAGTGTTTCTCGTGATAACGGGTCACTTGTGCACGCCCCTTATCGTCTAATTGATATTTTCCCATTTCATTTCTTTCTAATTTGCTACTTGATGGCCAGCTATTTTAATCGTTGAGCCATTCATATGTTTGACACGCGCTGAGATTTCCTTGTGACGCCCATTGACCATAGGTCTCGCTTGAGGATTACCTAAATAGCCACAAGTTCGTTTAACAACATCTACTGTTTTAGGGTCGCTATTGCCACAGTTAGGACAAGCAAAACCCCTCTCAGTTGGTTCAAAATCCCCTTCAAAGTCACACTTGTAGCAACGGTCTATTGGTGTATTGGTCCCAAGATAGCCGACACGGTCATAGGCATAGTCCCAGACAGCTTCCAAGGCTTTAGGATTTTGCTGAAGGACTGGATACTCACAGTAATGGATGAAACCACCTGACGCACCTGCTTCCGGATAGACTTTCTCAAAGTCTAATTTTTCAAACGGTGTTGGATTTTTACGAACATCGTAGTGGAAAGAATTGGTGTAGTATTCCTTATCTGTAATATCAGGAATAGAACCAAACTTCTCTGTATCTAGTCGGCAGAAACGGTCTGTCAGACTTTCAGATGGTGTTGAGTAGATAGAGAAATGATAGCCATATTGATCTGACCACTCTTCTACACGGCGTTTCATATCTCGAATAATGTCTAGCGTGAATTCCTTAGCATCTGGATTGCTTTCCCAGCTATTACCAAAGAAAACAGTCGCTACTTCATACAAACCGATGTAACCCAGCGAAACAGTTGCCCGACGATTCTTAAAGAGCTGGTCAACACTTTCTTCTTTACCTAGACGATGACCAAAAGCACCGTATTGATACAGAATAGGAGCATTTGCTGGTGTTGCTTCCTTGGTTCGTTCGACACGATAAACAAGAGCATCTTCAGCGATATTCATCCGCTCGTTGAAGATTTCCCAGAACTTATTCATGTCGCCCTCAGACTCAAGAGCAATACGAGGCAGGTTAACCGTCACAACGCCCAGATTCATACGGCCTGAATTGACTTCTACACCATTTTCATCCTTCCATCCTTGAAGGAACGAACGGCAACCCATAGGTACCTTAAAAGAACCTGTCAAGTCAACAATCTTATCGTAAGACAAGACATCTGGGTACATCCGCTTGGTTGCACACTCGAGGGCCAACTGCTTAATGTCGTAGTTGGGAGTCCCTTCTTCCAAGTTAAGACCTCTTTTAAGCGTGAAGATAAGCTTAGGGAAGATGGCTGTACGATGCTCAGAACCAAGACCCTTTATCCGAATACTCAAAATAGCTTTTTGAATTTCACGCTCAAAACGATTGGTTCCCAGACCAAAACCTAGCGAAGTAAAAGGTGTTTGTCCATTTGAAGTGAAGAGAGTGTTGATTTCATACTCAAGAGATTGCATGGCATCGTAGATATCTTTCTGAGTTTTCTTCCATGCATAATCTTCTCGTTTATCAGGTAAAACCCATTCTTCCGCATCCTTAAGGTGTTTTTGGTAATTCTTCTCTGCATAAGGCGCCAAGACTTCATCGATACGGTTAGCTGAACAGCCTCCATACTGGCTAGAAGCAACGTTGGCGATGATTTGGGAAATCTGAGCTGTCGCAGTCTGGATAGACTTAGGACTTTCTACCTCTGCATTTCCAATCTTAAAACCATTTTCCAACATACCCTTGAAATCAATCAAACAGCAGTTGGTCATAGGGGTGTAGGGGCTATAGTCCAAATCATGATAGTGGATATCTCCCTTTTGGTGAGCATTGGCTACATGCTTTGGCAGCATTTGCAGTCCGATTGATTTCCCGACAATACCCGCTGTCAAATCACGCTGGGTGTTAAAGACATCGCTGTCTTTATTAGCATTTTCATTGACAACGGCCTGGTCTTTGTTGAGAAGTTTATGGATGCTAAAGTTGATATCTGTCGCTTTTGAACGCTCAAAATCCCTTTGTGTCCGATAAGTAATATACTCCTCAGCTAGCGCATATTCTTTGGCTTCAAGGAGTTCATGTTCTACGATATTTTGAATTTCGTAAATCTTAACCCCCTGTGGAAAGCGACTATGAATTTCTGTGACAATTCGCTCGGTCAAAGCATTTAGGCGTTTTTCGACCAAGGGTGTCACATCCATAACCTTGTCTGCCGCCTTGTGGATAGCCTTGTCAATCTTGTCCACATCAAATGCAACACGTCTCCCATCTCGTTTTTCAACGAAGAGGGTTGCTAAAGTTGTAATTTTTTCTTCTAGTGCAATCATATACATGCTCGTTTCTAAAATGTTCTTTCTAAAAAGTATTATACCACTCTAAAAATAAAAATCAATATCTTGTGTTAAAAATCCTAAAATTTTTAAAAATACACAAGATATTGATTTGGCTATTTGATTTTATAGACTTTAAACTCTGAATAATCAGTCTTTACTTGTTGATAATTTTCTTTTAAGAGTGTCTCCGCCTCAGACCAGAGAGCCACCTTGTCGTTTACCACAATCACCTTAGGTTGGTTTTCTTTCAAGTCATGAATCAAGGTAGTTTTATTTTCTTCTGTATTCGTATAAAGAAGAGGTGATGGGAACATGGATCCAGCCAAACGCTGACTTTCTTTATACATTTGAACATGAGAATCCCAAATATAGATTTGGTCACCATCACTCGTCTCTTGTTTGACTCTGTCTACTACTTGATGTTGTTCTCTATAAGAAGCTGGATGCAAAACAAAACGAGCCACAAAAGGAATTGCAATCAGATAAACCACCACTAGGATAGGTAAGTAGAGATTCCCCTTCATAAATTTTTTCCATAAAGTAGGAGCTTCTTCTCTTCTCCGACGACGATCTCCTCTAGCTGAATGTTTCCCACGAATACTGGTCATCAAAAGAAGGAGTAAAAATGGAAGGATTAGAATCAAACACGAACCGTGAAGAGGTTCTTGAGAAAAAAGCAACAAGGCTAATACAAATATGAAAGCAAAACTAGCTGGTACTGAAATAACATATAATCTTGATGCCTTTGATTGGAACAAACCTAGAAAAACAAGGAAGAGAGCTCCTAAACCAAAGGTCAACAAACCATAGAATAGAACATTATCCATTAGTTGGGGATTGATAAAGACCTGAAGGGAATCAATCGGATATAAAAGACTTCCTAGAGCTTCTCCAAAGCCACCTGAAGCAAGAACATAATATCCTACTGGGTAAAAAATGAGAGAAAAGCCAAGTGCTGCTGCAAAAAACTGATAAACTCCATGAGCAAGGCGACCATGCCCAACATTAAAGACAAACAAACCAATTGTTACTACTGCAATAAAGAGAAGACTTGTAAGAGGCTCTATGAAAAATGATAGGGCCAAGAAAATCCCCAGACGTAGAAATCCCTTGTCATGGTTAGGAGTTGATAGATAAGCTGCTATGAACGAAAATCCTGCAAACAGAAATGGCAAAGCTAAAATCGTAGCATATCCTCCGCCAAAACCGAGACCGGATACCAAAATATAAAATATGGTTAGGAGTTGCTTGGCTTGTTCCCTTTGTCCCGTCAGATAGTCAGTTGAAGAAAAGAGGAAGTAACCTCCTCCTAAGAGGGCTAGCCATTCTACCAAGGCAAAAAGGATGCCTCCTTGGGTGATGTAAAGTAGCAAGTAATAAATAAGACCGTGACTTGCATAATAGCTACTGTAAAGCTGTCCTCCCTGATGTAAAGCCCACCCTATATACAAATCCTGCGCCTGAGAGGGACTTACCATATCTAAAAGTAAAGGTAGCACCACAGAAAAAACCGTTGCAATCGTACTTCCAATGATGAGTCTGAAAAACGGAAAAGCTACCTGTTCTTCTTTTTCTACATGAGATTCAAGGTTCCTATCCAATCTATTTTCAATCTCATTACTCTGTATCGTTTTGGATACTTCTTCTATTCTGCCATATACAGCCATGTCGTTTCTCCTATTCAATTTATCTGTCTTAGTATATCAAAAAGACCTAAAATTGTCAGCTTGCGATGGCTGTTTGAGCGATTTTTTGCATAGTTTCACAAAGGTTTCAATTTCCCGAAATCGATGTAAATTCGTCTGTTTAAATGACATGATATAATCCAATTCTTTCTGAGTCAGCATCATTCCTCCTATATCTTCTTATTCGTAAAAGGCAAGAAAAATAGGACTGGGTTGTATCCTAAGTCCTAGATTTCTTATAAGATAGGGGCGAATAACTGGGCAATTTCCTTAATTAATTTCTGATACCAGCTATTTTTTATCGTATGAGGGAAAATTTCTTGCGATACCGAAAAAATCTCCTGAAAGTCTTTTTGAATCTCTGTGATTGATGCCGTTTTATATAGCAAAACTGCATCTTCATAGTGATGAAGCAAACTTCTATAATCTAAATTAATCGTTCCAACTGCAGCAAAGTCCTTATCCACTAAGATTTGTTTACTGTGGATGAAGCCTGGACTATACTCAAAAATTCTTACTCCTGCTGACAACAAATCCGGATAGGCTCCTCTTGTTATGAGTTGGATTAATTTTTTATCCGGAATGAAAGGAGTCACGATGCGGACATCAACACCTCTCATGGCTGCATTTTTAATACTCTCAGTTAAATCATAGTCAATAATCAAATAGGGTGTTGTGATGTAGACTGAATCAGTAGCCTGATTAATCAAACTTTGATAAACTTTTTTCCCTACCTGGGTACGGAAGATAGGCTTGGGTCCACTACCGTAAGGAATGTAGAGCCCTTGGCCAGAACAAGGCTGATTTTCCAGGTGATACTGATCAAAATCACTGATTTCCCCACGATTGATGTACCAAGTCATCAAAAAGAGACGGGTTAGAGCCTTGACACCAGGACCATCTATGCGAATCCCACTGTCCTTCCAATAACCAAAGCGTTCTACATGGTTGATGTACTCATCAGCTAAGTTAATACCTCCTGTATAGGCTACCTGACCATCTATAACAAGGATTTTACGATGGTCCCGATTGTTGTAAGCCACCGTCAAACGAGGAATCACCTTGTTAAACTTATGGGCTTCAATTCCTCGACTACGAAGCTGAACAGTATAGTCTCCAGGTAAAGTCGCCATACAACCGATATCATCATAGAGCATCTTGACCTCTACACCCTGAGCTGCCTTTTGCTCTAGTATATCTAGTATGCTATTCCACATCAGACCTTCTTCGACAATATAGTACTCTAGAAAGATAAATTTCTCAGCTTTCTTGAGGTCTTCCAACATATGTTGCCACATGCTTTCACCCGAAGAAAAGAATTGTGAATCTGTTCGATCATAGACATCGGCATTGCTATCCATACTTAGCAAAGATTTGATAACTCCGTAAGCCGCCTTATCATCTTCCTTCAATTTCTGGCGGAGAGCTTTACTGTTATCCTCCCGAAAATGCATGGAACCAAGTTTTTCCAACTGCTTGATTTCTTTTTTGGACAATCGCCTTTCACCAAACATCAGATAGAGCAAGGGGCCAATGACAGGAACAAAAGTCACCACTAACCACATCACTTTACTATCAGGCGCCATTGAGCGATTGACAATCGCTACTATAGTCGCCATACTCATAAAAATTAAAACAATTACCCATAGAATAGGGGCCATGCGCCCTAAATAGAGAAAGAGACCAAAAACAAGACAAAGTTCAAGTAACATAATCGAAAGACTAAAGCCATACTTGGACATCAATAATTGAAATTTTCTATATTTCATACATCCCCTTTCTTTTTTATCCTTCTCCCTAACCACCTAGTTAATAGTTGTTTCCATTAGTATACATCAGTTCATAGCTAGATGGCAACAATTTACTCTTGCTAAAGTTTCAACCATTATGCTCTCATATGCGTATTACAGTTTGAGAGCCAACATATTGACCGTCATACCGGCTGCAGTTCCCATAAGATAGATGACATCTCCCTCCTTGACCAGCCCTTGTTCTAATGAATAAGCCAAGCCAAACGGTACAGATACTGACACCATATTTCCATAATCAGTGACAAGATTGAGATATTGTTCCTCCGAAACACCTAGTTTTTCCATAACTAAAGGAAGGGCACGACTTGCTTGATGGGGAATAATATAGTCCACATCTGACAATGCTAGCTGCGTTTTTTCTTGAAACTCTTCAAACATGACTGGAATTTTACGAGCAGATAAGAGGAGAATTTTCTTACCTTTCATATCAAACATATAGTTGGTCTTAGTCGCTTCAGAGTACTCTTTTGGTTGAAAAGAAGTCAGACCTCCACGAATCTCCGTATCGTGTGCTCCTTCTGACCAAGTACGTTGGAGACTAGCAATGACCCCTTTTTCCTGATGGCCTTTTTGGAAAATAAAGGCTGCCGCCCCATCACTAAAGAGTTCAAAACTTTCTTTTTGCTTAGGATTGAGCCCTAAACTACCAACCTCACTAGACACAATTAAGACACGATTGTATTCGCCTGCCTCGATCAAGTGGGACATAGTCGATAGAGCAGAAATAAAGCTAGTACAGGTCGTATTGATATCCATAGCTGGGATTGAGAGTCCTTTTGCCACGCGCTCATGAATCAAGGCAGCCGTACAAGGAATAGGCTGAACACCAACTGCACTAGCTGATACAAGGCAATCGATATCTTTAATATCTAAGTTTGCATATTCGAGTGCTCTCTGAATGGCTACCTCTGCTAAATCTAACTGCGTTTCTTCATTTTCAACTACACGATAACGCGTCTGGTCTTTGAATTGGACGGTATGCTTTGGAAGGCAAACACCATATCCTGCAATTTCTACATGTCTTTTTACTTCTGTCATTGTCTTTTATCCTTTCATAAACGTTGGATTCGTTTGAGTTTATGGCTAGTATCCCAGTGATAATCTGAAAATTGAATTTCGGGAACTATAAACTGCTTTTGCTGGGCCAGGAGTTGAAACTGTACTAAAATAGCTGTCTCCATGCTCTCATCTCGTTGGTTTAGACAAACTTCCACTAACTTTTCAGAATATTGTTTGACTTGGTAATCTCCTATATTCTCCACAAAGAGGATGCAACGTCTGATAAAGTCTGGATAGATGGTCACCTGTCCCCCATCCAGTCCATCGAAATAGAAGATGTCGTCAGAGCGTCCTTCGACCTTGTCAATTCGTGTATAGCAGGAGCCACACGGACAAGTCTTCGGATTTTCAACCAAGATATCATTGAGCTGGTAGCGATAAACAGGCTGACTACTTCGTTTAAAGTCCGTAATCACTGGATAAAAACGGCGGTCATCCAGATACTGCTTTTCCACAAGTATAATGTCTTCGTTGAGATGCAGATTGCCAGCTGAGCAAGTGCAAGCTAGGAAACCTTCGGTTGCCTGATAAACTTGGTCAATAATGGATAGAGAAAAGGCTTCTGCGATGAGTTCCCTATCATTATCTTCCAAGATTTCTGCCACCGAAACGATTTTTTGTGGGTGGATAGCTAACTCTCCAGCCTTGAGACGCTTGCTCAATTCAATCAACATAGAGGCTGGTGCCACAACAATCGTCGGCTGGTAGGTATTCAGCCGCTCAATATGGACATCTGTAGGTTTAAAAATATCAAAATACTCCAAACGAATAAGTGCCGTATTGATGGTCTGATAGAGTTCATTATCAGCTCTCAGGAAAAAGGCGATTCGGTGTCCAAAAAGCTGGCCCTTGGGTAACATCTTAGCTAAGATAGCTGCTGCCCACATACTTCGCTCTTTCTCCGTTGTGATAAAAAGCCCCCGATGTCCAGATGTCCCTGAAGACAGTCCGACTGCCACATCGCCTTTGAGTTCAGTGAAATCACGAGTCTTTTCACTTTCAATAGCCAAGGCCAAGGCTTCATCCCGATCTACTCCTTGGGTGTTGAGCTCGTTGAAATGCTCCATCATAAAAGCCTTGTCCATATGGTCAAAGTCACTAGGAACCCCATTTTTAAAGTAGGGCGACTCTCGCTTTAAAAAGTTCATATAGTTAGCTAATTGCTTTTTCTGATAGTTCTCTACAGCTTCTCGAGATTTGAAGTTATGAAGCCAGCGAGTTTGGATAAAGGTTTTAAGAAAGGTTCCTTTTTTCATATATGATACGTTCTATCCTTTCTACAGGGTCATGGCTAACAACTACTTCAATACCATCTCTCAAGACTTCCTCCAAAAACTCTGTCCCCTTGATATAGTCTGCCTTATTGTCCTGAACCAAGGAAGGAATCAGGAGCATCTGCTTGGTGTAAGGCAAAAGGTCAATTCCCCAACAGAGATCTGCTGCGATGAGGAGATTAAAGTCTGGAAGGTACAGACAAGCTTGCCCCCTTGCATGCCCATCAACAGAAGCTACTAGGATACTTCCATCTCCAAAAAGGTCACTAGTCGGACGATAGGGAAAGGTTGAATCTTGCTGGTCAGCTCTGATAATGGTTAGATTTTTTTCAAAAGAAACTGGCAAAAATTCCTTGAAAATCAAGTCTTTCAGTGTCGGTTTCTTGTAAACATCATACACTTCCTGAGTCAAGATAAAAGTTGCATGAGGGAAGAAGCTAGCCCCTCCCAAATGATCTGGATGCAGGTGGGATAGGATGATATAATTAATTTCTTCCGGTTTAATTCCCTTAGCTTTCAGCAAATATGAAATCTGGTCCTTCTCCGTCATTTGAACAGGTGTTCCCAAACGATAGAAACCATAACGAATCTGAGTCTTAATATCGTAATGGTAGCCCGTATCATAGAGGAGGTATCCCTTCTCCCAATGTTTGATAAGAAAAACCCCGGCTGGAAAGGTCATCTTTTTATTCTTGATTCCCTTAAATAGCAAACCTGTATAACTCGTGCAATATCCTGCCGGGAAATAATCAATGCTTTCTATAATCTTTGACATACTGTTCAATTCCTTCCGAAATACTGATTTGAGGGCGATAGCCCAAGTCTCGCTCCGCCTTGCTGATGTCCAGCGTCTGGCTATACCTCAGCAAGTCATAGGTATAGCGTGTTAGAGCCGGCTCACCTTTAAGTTTCAAAATCTTATACAGAAACTCTAAACTACTTGCAATAACTGAAATAAGAGGAACCGGCACTTTTCTGTATGTTATCGGATATCCAAGCCCTCCCAAGGTTTCTTCTATCAGATCCTTAAAGGCTCTTGGTTCCCCGTTGGTAATATTATAGACTTCGCCACTAGCTTGAGGAGCCTCTAGAGCCAAGCGAATGGCCAGAGCGACATTTTCCACACAGGTCATATCCATCAGCTGACGGCCATCCCCTATCAAGGGAATACCAATCTTCTGACTGAGTTTAAGAACCCGAGGCAAAATACTGGTATCCCCAATTCCAAAAAGCCCACGAGGTCGTAAGATAATACTCGGAACATCGGGATAATCCTTAAACAGCTTCTCCGAAGCTAGTTTACTACGAATATAGTTGTTCAGATTATTTTCCTGAGGCGCATCGCTTTCTTTGATAGCTATCTGGTCTCGAGGCGCAGCATATATGCTAGGCGAGGACACATAAACCAAACGCTGAATACCAGCCTCTCGACAAGCATCCAGAACATACTTGGTCCCTAAGACATTTGTCTGGTAGAAATCTTCCCAAGGTCCCCAGACGGTAGAAAGAGCTCCCGCATGAACAACCATGTCCATACCCTGACAAGCCTGAGTCAGATCCTCTTGCTTGGTCAAATCTCCCTGGAAAAATGCCACAGAGGAGTTCTCTAAAGACTGACCAACCTTGCGATTACGTCCAAAAGCTCGTACCTGATAGCCATGCTGACTGAGCTCTTCAACAACATACTTACCTAAAAAGCCCGTAGCACCTGTTACCAATACTTTCTTCATGTTTTATTTCTCCTTGTCCCCCCAAGAGTCGATATATTTCATTCTTGAGGATTTCTGTTGGCTGATAGTCTTGAGCTACACGACTGAGTTTGTTCAAGTCTGACCAACCATCTCTAGCCAATAGCTCATCAAAAGCGCGTCCAATCGCTTCCGTGTCCTCTCGTTTAGTAGTCAGGGCAATCCCCGCCTCTAGCCCGCGAACCGCATAGTCATACTGATCATAGTCATGAGGGAGAATTAAGGCAGGCTTGCCATAGATAATACATTGGTAAAAAATACCCGCACCTCCGTGATGAATCACATAGTCCATCTGGGGAATGTATTCCTTATAGGGAAGATAGGATACCACAGAAACATTGTCCATGAGCTCCTCACATTGGAAGTCTTGTCCACCAAACCCCAGAGTCACAAAAAAGTGACAGTCAGGATGGGCTTTTGCCAATTGTTGGGTCTGGTAGAGGAGGTTATCTTTAGCCCACGCAAGCTGAGTTCCACAGGATACGAGGACTTTTTTATAACTTGCATAGGGAGACAAATCGAGAGGATAATTCTCTGCTCTCTCAATCGAAGAGCCAAAAGGCCCCACCCAAAGGTAGTGCTCTGGAAAACCACTTTTCAGCTCCAACTCTTTCATCCCAATTCCCAAGATGGAATAGGGCGAATAAATGGTTTCCTGATTTTTTTGATTGTAGAGCTTAAAATCGTAACGTTTCAAGCGTTCTCTCAATAAAAAGGTTACGATTCGTTTCCCTAAACGAGTCACTTTTCTTCCTAGCCATTGCTGGGCAGACTGGAAAGGGTTCTTTGGACTGCCCATTCCTCCAAAGAAACAAGGCGGTCCAGCTGTCGTTTCAATGGCAAACTGTGTCGCCATGGTTGTTATCCAAGGAATTCCCAACTGTTCCGCTACAAGTCCTCCAGAGAGAGTTATAAAATCCGCAATAACAATATCTGGTCGATTTTTCTCCCATTCTTGCACTAGTTGGTCAGACACTATATTGATCAAATCCAGACTAGCTGACAACTGTCGATAAGCAGAAATAAGATTTAGTTGTCCTTCATTGTTGGCTACACGCTCAAACGCATCTACAAAATTTTCTAAAATGGGAAGTACCTGGAATCCCATCTCCTCTGCGACAGCTTTTCGTTGCGGTCCTGTGAATAATCGAATATCATACAAAGAATCCTTCAACAAAGGTGCGAGTAAATTCAGGGCTGGGAAGAGATGTCCACTTAAAGGGAGTACTACCACGTCGATTTTGATTCTCTTCATAAATCTAGCATAACAAATTTTTTTAAAAAGAACTACTCAAAAAGAGTACCACTCCTAAAAGTGGAACTTATATTTAAGGAAAAGGAATGAATCTTGTATAAGACCCATTCCTTTATGTGTATAATCTATCTAACTTTTATCGAGTAATACATCAAATATCTTTCATCTTATCGGAATTTTTGATAAATAAGCTTTACTTAGATAAAACAATGCGATCAGACGCTTCTCTATCCATATCGTCAATAATCATCTGATTTCCATTAATTGCATAAATCTTGGCATCATCACCAATAATCATGCGTTGATTAGCAGCGTCGAAGCTAACCTGCTTGATTTCTTGTTCCCCGTCAGTTTCTACCTGTGTCCAAGTACCCGTTGTACCAGTTACCACTAAAGTGATACGGTCTCCTTCATCCTGACCAGTATAAGTCCCATCAATATTAGTTGGTTGAGTCTCAGGCGCATTTTGTGAAGAACTTGTTGCTGCCTGATTTGAATTTTCTGCCGAAGATGAAGCAGCAGGTTGTGATTGCTGAGTTTGTTGAGTTTGCGATTGAGCTACTGGTTGTTGAACTTGTTGAGCTCTCTGTGAACAAGCTACTAAGAGACTAAGACTTGCTAGAGAAGCAAGAGAAAGTGTGAATGTTTTTAATTTCATGATGAATTTCCTTTCTGCTACCAATTTAGAGAATTTTCCTTCTAACTGGCAGTTCCCCTAGTATAACAAGTTCAAAAAAGGAGGTCAATTTATCTGCTCGTGGGCCAGTATGTGGCTCCGTACTTCTGAGATAAAATAGAGAGAGCCTGTAACGAACAACAAATCCTGGGTATCGGCTCTTTCTTCGAAACTGCTGATAAATTCGCGATAAGAAGGAATTATATCGTAACCTGTTACATCTGTCTCATCCAAAGAACCTTGATAGTCAAAGCCGGTCACCTTGAGTTCCACCTGAGGCAAATTTTCAGTCAGATAACCCAACATACCTTGATAATCCTTACGTTTCAAAGCTCCAAAAAGGATTTTAGGACGATAACCTTCCTGCTCTTTTCCTTTGATAAATTCAACCAAGCGAGTCAAAGCAGGGAGGTTATGGGCACCGTCCAAGTATATCTGAGGACGAATACGCTCCAAACGTCCAGCCCAATGGGTCTGTTCCAAGGCCTGTCTTATAGCCTGCTCATCAACATCTTCCTTTTCTTCCCTCATAAAGAGAAGAAAAGTTTGTAGCGCCAAGGCCGCATTTTCCTGCTGATAAGCTCCTTCCAAGCCTATTTTCAACTGTGAAAGATTAGCCAAAGAGCTTGAAAAATCACCATTCAGCATTGAAAAATCTTGGTCTGCCTGATAAAGGTCAACAGCTAAAGATTCGGCTTTTTTCTGACATACAAGCCTAGCTTCTGAAGGCAATTTCGCAATCACTGCCTTCTTACCAGCCTTGAAAATACCAGCTTTTTGCTCTGCGATTGCTTCTAGACTATCGCCCAAAGTATCCTGATGGTCAAGCCCAATGGAGGTGATGACAGCAATCTCTCCAGTTACCACATTGGTCGTGTCAAGTAAGCCACCAATTCCCACTTCTAGTAAAACCAAATCCACCTCTTGCTCTCTAAAATAGAGGAAAGCAATCAAGGTCAGCAATTCAAAAAAGGACAACTGGTCATGAGTTTGCAAAAGCGTCTTTTCCATCTCCTTGACCTGCTCAGCTAAACGGATAAAGTCTGCGTCTGCTATAGGTTGTTCATTAATGCAAATTCGGTCATTGATAGAGACGATATGAGGGGAGGTAAAGGTCGCAACTTTTTTGCCATGCCCCATAAATAATTCCCTCATGAAAGCAATGGTAGAACCTTTTCCATTAGTTCCTGTTACGTGGATAATAGGATAAGACTTCTCGGGATTCCCCAACAAATCCACCGCTTGCTGCATTCGGCTCAAGCCTGATCGAAAATTCAAACCAATCCGACTATGAAGCCATTCTTCTACTTCAAACATACACATCTCCTTGACAAAAGTTCAATCAATTACCTAGCAAAATTCCATAGATAACAAAAAATGAGGTCAGGATTTTCGTCCCGACCTCTTACCTGGTTAGCTAATAACTAGCTCCTATGAATGTTAATCTGGGGTAAAACGTCCACTGAATGTGCCTGCGTTTCTAATTTCTAGCGCAGGGCTAAAAACGTCCCCCGGACGTTCCAACTCTTCCCAATTTCTGGGAGTTGGGCTGATACAGTCTCCCAGACTTACTTACTGTCTTTATTTTTAGCGTAAGGGTAAAAATGTTCACTGAACACACCAGTTCTCTCTTATTTTAAGGAACTGGGCTAAAAACGTCCACTGGATGTTCCAACTCTTCTAATTTCTAGGAGTTGGGGTGATACAGTCTCCCAGACGTTCCTGCGTTTCTAATTTCTGGCGCAGGGCTAAACACGTCCACAGGACGTGTTTACTCCTCCATAAAGCTGTTGAAGACTTCTTCAATCATGTTCCATTCGTCTTCTGAGTCTTCTGGAATTGGTTGCAATTCGCCTTCTGTTCCATCTTCGTTTTCGATGAATGAGTAAGCTTGGATTTCAACTTGTCCGTCTTCGTCTTCTTCTGCATTAACTGGTACTAGAAGAACATAGTTTTTACCAAATTCTTCTTTTCCGTCAATGGTCAAAAGGATTTCAAACAAGGTTTCATTTCCTTGCTCATCTACTAGTGTGATTAGTTCACGTTCTTCGTGGTCGTGGTTATGATCGTGTGACATAGCCTCTCCTTTGTATTAAAATTTTCTATCTAAATAATTTTGTAAAATCAGCTGAGCTGCTAATTTATCAATGACTTTCTTGCGCTTGTTACGGCTAATATCTGCTTGTTCAATCAACATACGCTCTGCGGCAACTGTTGTCAAGCGTTCATCTTGATAGTCTACTGGTAAACCAAAAAGCTCTTCCAGCTTTGCTCCGTAGGCTTGACTAGCTTCCACGCGCGGTCCGCTTGTATTGTTCATGTTTTTAGGCAAGCCCACTACAAATCGTTCCACCTTGTAAGTATCAACCAACTCCTTAACGCGGTCAAAACCAAATTGACCTTGCTCCTCATTGATTTGGATGATTTCAAGTCCTTGAGCTGTAAAACCAAGCGGATCGCTAATCGCCACCCCTACCGTTTTTGAACCGACGTCCAATCCCATAATTCTCATAGGTTATAGATCGACTCCTTGTCCTTTAAGGTAGTAGCGGACTAATTCCTCAACGATTTCATCACGCTCATACTTACGGATTTGATTTCGTGCATTATTATAACGAGGAACGTAGGCAGGGTCTCCACTCAATACGTAACCTACGATTTGGTTGATTGGGTTGTAGCCCTTATCGTTCAACGAAGCATAAACATCAGTCAGAGTTTCGCTAATTTCTTTTTTATTGGAATCGTCCAATTTAAAACGTACTGTTTCTTCAGTAAATCCCATTCTAACACCCTCTTTCCTTAGAATAGTACCATTATAGCATAATTCCTTACGTTCTACAATTCAGGCAGTCTATTTATTTGGATTTTCTACTGTTCTGTCGCACCATTTGCCAATCTGTCTGCTACATATTGACTCGGTTCATTTTTCAAAAGATTTTCCAAGCCAATATTCTTTAAATATTCAACCTGTGAAGCTTTTTTGATATCTAAAACCTGAAAATCATAAGTAGTTGTTGTTTGAATTTCTGTTTCACTTAGTAGCTTCGTCTCAAGTGTAAAACCTGGCAACTTGCGCGCTTCCTGAATTGAGGCATCTTTACCTTCAGCTTCAATGAGTGCTTTTTGGGTAGCCTCTACACCATGCTCAGTTACAAAAGTCTTCAATTCATCGGTAACTGGTCTTTTTTGAATAATAGTCAAACTTAAAAATTGTTTTCCTTTATATGTGACTGTTTGAATCTGCTGACTGCCGTCTGTTGACTTCGGTAGCATAAATGTTTTTGTAACTACTGTATTCTTCTCAGCATTCTCTAGGACAGGTAAAGTTGACTGTAACGTTTCAGATTTACTACTAGAGGACGCAGTTGTCGCTTTTTTTTGCCCACATCCAGCAAGCAAGAAAAGTAGTGCAAAACTTGTAATCAGTATTTTTTTCATAATTCCTCACATCATTTTTGAATTAAAAGAGCAAACAAGGCTAGGAAGCACTCCCAGCCTTGATGTTTATAGAGCTGCACGCAAACGTGCTTCTGCATTTTCTACATTACGGACAGAGCGTGGTAGGAAGGCACGAATATCGTCTTCCTTATAGCCAACTTGCAGGCGTTTTTCATCTACAAGGATTGGGCTCTTTAAAATTCTCGGTGTTTCCATAATCAGATTGAGGACTTCGTTGACACTCAAATCTTCGATATCCACTCCAAGGGCTTTGGCATAGCGATTTTTAGACGAAACGATGCTGGCTATTCCGTTATCTGTTTTTGTCAGAATATCCAGTAATTCTTCTCGCGTAATTCCTTCTTTACCAAGGTTTTGTTCTTTATAACTTAACTGGTGGGCATTGAGCCAGGTTTTTGCTTTTTTACAGCTAGTACAACTTGAGACTGTATAAATTTTAATCATGTACCTACCCCTTTCGCTACATGTTACTATCAGTTTAGTCTATTATACCATAAAAAACATCCGACTTGCGACCTATTTTTAAATTTTTTTGACTTTTTTCGTCATTTTCGTACTTTTTTCTTGACAAAATGAAATTTACAGCCATTCTTGATATTTCTTGATATAGATTTTTTTCACAATTGTCACGCTAATCATATACAAAATAATGATGAAAAGCAAAAAGATGAAATAAATCGGTTTTAATGGAGTTAGATGAAGTAGGATTGCGAGTGGACTGTAGGGAAGGAAGGTCACAAAGGCTGCAGCCAATAAGGTTGTCACAAGGACTAGCCAAGCTGGACGACTTTGTAAAAAGGGAATTTTGGCTGAACGCAACATATGAATAACCATGGTCTGTGACCACATGGACTCGATAAACCAACCTGTCTGAAACAAGACAATAAATCCTACGGCAGACTCCGCTCCATGGACATAGGCTTGACCTGTTGTCATGGGTACAATGATAAAATAAAGCAAACTGAAGGTCAAAATATCAAAGGCAGAAGAGATAGGCCCCATCCAAACCATGAAACGTGTGATGGACTTAGCTTCCCAGGTATGCGGATTTCTCAAAAAATCTTTATCCACCTTGTCAAAAGGCAAGGCAATACAAGACAAATCATAGACTAGATTTAGGATAATCAAATGGACTGGTGCCATTGGTAAAAATGGCAAAAAGATTCCAGAGACCAATAGGGATAAGATATTTCCAAAATTAGAACTCACTGTCATTTTGATATATTTAGTCATATTGGCATAGACCTTACGACCTTCAACAAGTCCTTTTTCCAGCACCATGAGATCCTTATCAAGTAGGATAACATCAGCTGTTTCTTTGGCAATATCTACTGCTGTATCAACAGAAATCCCCACATCTGCAACCTTCATAGAAGGAGCGTCATTGATTCCATCCCCCATATAGCCAACAGCATGACCATTAGCCTTAAATTGCAAAATAATCCTCGCTTTTTGGTCAGGAGAAAGTTTGGCAAAGACTGTTACCTCCTCCACGGCTTGAGCCAATTCTTGATTACTCATCTGATCAATTTCAGATCCTAACAGCATCTGATTGATATCCAAACCAACCTTTTCACAGACTGCTTGGGTAACTTTTTCGTTGTCTCCCGTCAAAATCTTTGTTTGAACCCCATGTTCTAACAGAGCCTTAATTGCTGGTGCTGCAGATGGTTTAGGAGGATCTAGGAAGGCTAAATAACCAGTTAGAATCATATCCCCTTCATCATCAACTGTATAGGCATGACCTTCCCTCAAACCTGACTTATAGGCCACTCCCAAGACACGCAAACCTTGTTGATTTAGTTGTCTGACTTCTGCTAAAATTTCTTCTCTAATAGCATCTGTCAAGGGAGTAATCACTCCTTGGTATTCCGCATGACTGGAAATCGTCAACATCTCCTCTAGGGCACCCTTGGTTACCAAACTAACCACTTCGTGCTCATCTTTAACGATAACACTCATCCGTCTACGTTCAAAATCAAAGGGAAGCTCATCTATTTTTTGAAAAGTTTGAGCCAAATTTTGCAAGAGGGCGTGTTCTTTTGCTTCCTTTTCAGTCCGTTTGATGATAGCTCTGTCCATCAAATTTTTCAAGCCCGTTTGAAAATAAGAATTGAGATAAGCACGTCTCAAGACAGTCAAATCCAAGCGTCCGTGGATGTCCAAGGGATATTCAAGGACAATTTCGTCTTGGGTTAGAGTTCCTGTCTTATCTGTACACAAGATATCAATCGCCCCTAAGTCCTGTATGGCATTGAGTTTCTTGATAACCACTTTTTCCTTGGCCATGATAATAGAACCTTTTGCTAGGCTAGCGGTAATAATCATAGGAAGCATTTCAGGTGTCAATCCAACACCAACACTCAAAGCAAATACGCCAGCTTCCAGCCAGTCGCCATCTGTTAAACCATTGGACAAGAAAACGATGGGCACCATGACCAACATCAAACGGATCAAGAGCCAAGAAATACTGTTCATCTCTCGTTCAAACGAAGTAGGCTCATCATAGGTGTTCAGAGTCTGCTCAATGGCCCCCATCATGGTATCATCACCAACCGCCAAAACCACGGCCTTGGCACTGCCAGATAAGACATTGGTTCCCATAAAAGCCAAGGATGCGGCTCCGAGCAGACTATCAGATTGTTGAACTGTTGCCTTGGTCAAGGCCAATTTTTCAACAGAATCACTTTCGCCTGTCAAGCCAGACTGTTGGACAAAGAAATCGCGCGACTCAAATAAAAGAAGATCTGCTGGAATCATATCTCCAGCGCTTAATTTAACCACGTCCCCCACTACCAAATCATCGATAGGTACTTCTTGAATTTCTCCTTGACGAATGACAGTCGCTGTGTTGACAATCATTTTTGAAAGATTGGTCGCAGCCTTATCACTGCGGAGTTCTTGGACAAAGCGAATGCCTCCAGAAATGAGGACTAGGACAACGATGATAATAGAAGTCGTCGGATCCTCTTGACCTGGTTTTGCCAACCAGACATTGGTCACTAAGGAAATCACGGCGATAACCAGCAAGATGATTGTAAAAGGATTGATAATCGATTCGTAAATCTTTTTCAAAATCGAATCTTCTTGGCCTTTGGTAATCACATTTTCGCCATAGAGGTCACGATTTTTTTCGACTTGTTCCTCTATCAAACCGTTTAAACTAGTATGATAAAAAGTTAGACTCTCGTCTAAAGGGACTTGAATAGCTGTTGCTAATCTTTCTTTTGTAGTTTTCATTGGTTTCTCCTATCTGTATGAATGATGTGTTTCATACACAGAGACCAATCACTTTATAAGGGCAGAACGACACAAATCAGCGATTGGCTGTGTATGTGCGGTTCCGGATGGTCGTCAATTTGCATCGTCTGTCTCCTTTCTTTGCTTTAAAACAGTAGAAAATCCCACCATAAAATGGCAGGATTAAAAAACTAATTATCTGTTTTTCGTTCAAGCTTTAACTCCATAGGGCAATGAAATGAGCTTAGTCTTGGCCTTCGCGACCAGGACTGTTGACCAACGAGTAGTGTCTCCACTGCTTTGCGGTAGTCATCCGTATCCCTATGGTAGCCTCACCTACCGTTTTCGTCTTTCAGTATAAACCTTTAAAATTTAAAAGTCAATCATTTGAGTTGTTTAACTCTTAAATAACTATCAACTCTTTTGGAGCTAGGGTTAACAATTCACAACCTGTCTCTGTAATCAGAATATCGTCCTCGATACGAACACCATATTTGCCTTCGATATAGATACCTGGTTCATCAGTCAAGGTCATCCCTGCCTTAATAGTTTCTGTAGAAGTCTGACTAAAGTATGGTTCCTCATGGATATCCAGTCCAATACCGTGTCCGATACCGTGGGTAAAGTAGTCGCCATAACCTGCCTCGATGATAATATCACGAGGAATTTTGTCAAAGTCACGGAAACCTAATCCTGCTTTAGCCTGGTCAATCAAGGCTTGATTGGCTTTGAGAACCGTATTGTAAATCTCTGCCTGCTCGTCGCTAACATGTCCCAGATAGATAGTCCGGGTCATATCGCTAACATAGTGGTCATAAAGGCAACCGAAGTCCATAGTAATGGCTTCTCCCAGCTCCACTGGTTTGTGCATAGGATGAGCATGAGGTTTGGAAGAGTTGATACCGCTAGCTAGAATGGTGTCAAAAGACAAGCCAGATGCTCCCAACTCACGCATACGGAAGTCAAGGAAGTTGGCAATCTCAATTTCAGTTTTTCCTGGTTTGATGAAGTCAAGCGCATCACGGAAAGCTTGGTCTGAGATAGAACAAGCCTTGCGAATAGCTGCAATCTCCGCTTCATCCTTAATCATTCGAAGACCTTCAACAAACTGAGTTTGTGGAAGCAAGTCCAAACCTGCAAAAGTTGCCTGCATACGGTGATAATAAGAGACTGAAATCTCGTCCTCAAAGCCGATACGAGACAAGCCCATGTCCTTGACAATGCCGGCAATGACAGCCAATTCATCACGGTCAGCCACAATCTCAAAATCACTGGTTTCTTGCTTGGCTGCAATGATATAGCGGGAGTCTGTCACCAAGATCTGACGGTCACGGCTGATAAAGACTGTTCCGTTTGAGCCCCAAAAACCAGTCAAATAATAGATGTTTTTAAGGTTATTGATGATGATGCCATCTAGTTCTTTTTCTTGCATTTTAGCTAGAAATGCTTGTACACGTTTATTCATGATGTAACTTTCCTTTCAAATACTGTCCTGTGTAGCTGGCTTCATTGGCCGCTACTTCTTCTGGAGTTCCTGTTGCGATGATGGTTCCACCACCGACACCGCCCTCAGGTCCCAAGTCGATGATATGATCTGCTGTCTTGATAACGTCTAGATTGTGCTCAATGACGAGGACTGTATTGCCATCGTCTACAAAGCGAGCCAAAACCTTGAGCAAGCGAGCGATATCCTCTGTATGAAGACCTGTCGTCGGCTCATCCAGAATGTAGAAAGATTTTCCTGTCGATCGTTTGTGAAGTTCACTAGCCAGTTTCATACGCTGGGCTTCTCCCCCAGAAAGGGTGGTAGCAGGTTGCCCCAATGTCACATAGCCTAGCCCTACATCCTTGATGGTCTGAAGTTTGCGTTGAATTTTCGGAATGTGTTGGAAAAATTCCACCGCATCATTGACAGTCATGTCCAAGACCTGCGAGATATTCTTTTCCTTATAGTGAACTTCTAGGGTTTCACTATTGTAGCGAGTCCCGTGGCAGACTTCACAAGCCACGTAAACATCTGGCAAGAAGTGCATCTCAATCTTGATGATCCCGTCACCTGAGCAGGCTTCACAGCGACCTCCCTTAACATTGAAACTGAAACGTCCCTTTTTGTAACCACGAATCTTAGCCTCATTTGTCTGGGCAAAAAGGTCACGTATATCGTCAAAAACTCCTGTATAGGTAGCTGGGTTGGACCTCGGCGTTCGTCCGATAGGGCTCTGATCAATATCAATCAAGCGGTCTACATGCTCAATCCCTGTAATCGTTTTAAACTTACCAGGTTTGTCTGAATTGCGGTTGAGCTTCTGAGCAATAGCTTTTTTGAGGATGCTATTGATTAGGGTAGATTTACCTGAACCTGATACCCCTGTCACTGCGATGAATTTTCCTAATGGGAAGCGAGCCGTGACATTTTGCAGGTTGTTCTCACGCGCTCCCGTCACCTCGATAAAACGACCATTACCAACACGACGTTCTTCTGGTACTGGAATGGCACGTTTGCCTGACAAGTACTGGCCTGTGATAGACTTACTGTTACGAGCTACCTGTTTAGGTGTACCTGCCGCAACAATCTCCCCACCAAAAACACCGGCACCGGGACCAACGTCAATCAGATAATCAGCTTCGCGCATAGTATCTTCATCATGTTCCACAACAATGAGAGTATTTCCCAAGTCACGCATCTTTTTGAGACTAGCAATCAGACGATCATTGTCCCTCTGGTGGAGACCGATTGACGGCTCATCTAGGATATAGAGGACGCCTGATAAGTTGGAACCAATCTGGGTTGCCAAGCGAATACGCTGACTTTCCCCACCTGAAAGGGTTCCTGCTGAGCGTGACAGAGTCAGATAGTTGAGTCCCACGTTATTAAGGAAGGTCAAACGATCCTTGATTTCCTTGAGGATTGGGCGAGCAATGATGGCTTCATTTTCAGACAAGGTCAGCTGGTTCACCAAGTCCAAGTGGTCTGCGATAGACAGGTCTGAAATTTCTCCGATATGTGGCCCTTGCTGGCCACCCACACGAACAGACAAGGCTTGGTCGTTGAGACGATAGCCGCGACAAGTTCCGCAAGACAGCTCATTCATGTAGAGGCGCATCTGGGTGCGAGTGTAGTCACTATTGGTCTCATGGTAGCGACGTTTAATATTATTGACAACTCCCTCAAAAGGAATGTCGATATCGCGCACGCCGCCAAATTCATTCTCATAGTGGAAATGGAATTCCTTGCCATCTGAGCCGTAGAGAATCAAGTTCTTGTCTTCTTCTGACAAGTCCTCAAAAGGCTTATCCATATCCACTCCAAAGGCTGTCATAGCCTGCTCTAGCATGTTTGGATAATAGTTGGATGAGATAGGATTCCAAGGGGCCAAGGCTCCCTCACGTAGCGTTTTGCTGGCGTCTGGCACTACCAAATCAGTATCCACCTCCAGCTTAATACCCAAGCCGTCACACTCACTACAAGAGCCAAAAGGAGCATTGAAGGAGAAGAGACGCGGCTCTAACTCTGGCACGGTAAAACCACAAACTGGACAGGCATAATGCTCAGAGAAGAGCAACTCAGAATCGTCCATGGTATCAATAATCACATAACCTTCTGCAATACGAAGGGCAGCCTCAATAGAATCAAAGAGACGACTACGGATGCCCTCCTTGATAACAATACGGTCAACCACGACATCAATATTGTGTTGCTTGCTCTTAGACAACTCTGGCACTTCGGTCACATCATAGACTTCCCCATCCACACGGACACGGACATAACCATCCTTCTGAACCTTTTCAATGACGCTCTTGTGCTGTCCTTTTTTCTTACGGATAACTGGGGCTAAGATTTGCAGGCGTTGGCGTTCAGGTAACTCCAAAACCTTATCCACAATTTGCTCCACAGAAGAAGCCTTGATAGCTCCATGCCCGTTGATACAGTAAGGCGTCCCCACACGTGCGTAGAGGAGACGCAGATAATCATTGATTTCAGTCGTGGTTCCCACTGTCGAGCGAGGATTTTTACTAGTCGTTTTCTGGTCAATGGAAATAGCTGGGCTGAGACCATCAATGGCATCTACATCTGGCTTCTCCATATTCCCCAAGAATTGACGAGCGTAGGCTGACAAACTCTCCACATAACGACGTTGTCCCTCCGCATAGAGGGTGTCAAAGGCCAGACTGGATTTCCCTGAACCTGACAAGCCGGTCACGACAACCAACTTGTCTCGCGGAATCTCCACATCAATATTTTTTAAATTATGGGCACGCGCCCCATGAATGACAATTTTATCTTGCATCTTTGTTCTTTCTAGTCCATTATTGCTTACCATTATACCAAAAAAAGTGAGATTCTATTACCCAAAAGGCTGATTTTGTAGTATAATAGTACGGTGTGAAAAAATCTGAAAAATGAGAAAGGATAAGGGATATGAAACAAGTTTTTCTCTCTACAACAACTGAATTTAAAGAGATCGATACGCTTGAACCGGGTACTTGGATCAATCTCGTCAATCCGACTCAAAATGAATCACTCGAAATCGCTAACGCCTTCGATATCGACATTGCCGACCTTCGAGCACCGCTCGATGCGGAAGAAATGTCTCGTATTACCATTGAAGACGAGTACACTCTGATTATCGTCGACGTGCCGGTCACAGAAGAAAGAAATAACCGCACCTACTACGTCACCATCCCACTTGGTATTATCATCACCGAGGAAACCATTATCACTACTTGTTTGGAACCATTACCAGTCCTCGATGTCTTTATCAACCGTCGATTGCGTAATTTCTATACTTTCATGCGTTCGCGTTTTATCTTCCAGATTCTTTATCGCAATGCAGAGCTTTACCTAACAGCCCTTCGTTCGATTGACCGCAAGAGTGAGCAAATCGAAAGTCAACTGCATCAATCAACTCGTAATGAAGAATTGATTGAGCTCATGGAATTGGAAAAAACCATCGTCTATTTCAAGGCCTCCCTCAAAACAAACGAGCGTGTGATTAAGAAATTGACCAGCTCAACCAGCAATATTAAGAAATACCTTGAGGACGAAGACCTGCTTGAAGATACCCTGATTGAAACCCAACAGGCCATCGAGATGGCAGACATTTATGGAAACGTCTTGCATTCTATGACAGAGACCTTCGCCTCTATCATTTCTAACAACCAGAACAACATCATGAAAACCTTGGCCCTTGTGACCATCGTCATGTCCATCCCAACCATGGTCTTTTCTGCCTACGGGATGAACTTTAAGGATAATGAAATCCCCCTAAACGGCGAACCGAATGCCTTCTGGTTAATCGTTTTTATCGCCTTTGCTATGAGTGTCTCGCTCACTCTCTATCTCATCCATAAAAAATGGTTCTAAGAGGAGTTCCTATGTCTCAGATTGATCTACAAAAATTAACTAAGAAAAACCAAGAGTTTATCCACATTGCTACCCAACAATTCATCAAAGATGGGAAAACAGACGCTGAAATCAAGGCAATCTTTGAGGAAGTCATTCCCAAAATCCTTAAAGAGCAAGCCAAGGGTACGACTGCTCGTTCCCTCTATGGCGCACCAACCCACTGGGCTCATAGTTTCACTGTCAAGGAACAATATGAAAAAGAGCATCCAAAGGAAAATGATGATCCAAAACTCATGATTATGGACTCAGCTCTTTTCATCACTAGCCTCTTTGCCCTCGTCAGCGCCCTCACAACTTTCTTTGCGGCAGATCAGGCTTTCGGCTATGGATTTATCACTCTCTTGTTAGTTGGACTTGTTGGTGGATTTGCCTTCTACTTGATGTACTACTTTGTTTACCAATACTATGGACCAGATATGGACCGCAGTCAACGTCCACCTTTCTGGAAATCTGTACTAGTTATCCTAGCATCTATGTTCCTTTGGTTGCTTGTCTTCTTTGCAACAAGCTTCCTACCAGCTAGCCTTAACCCAGTCCTTGCTCCAGTGCCACTGGCTATTATCGGAGCAGCCCTCCTAGCTCTTCGCTTCTATCTCAAGAAACGCTTGAACATCCGCAGCGCAAGTGCAGGACCAACACGTTATTAAGAGAACGATAAAAGCAACTGCAGGTGCGGTTGCTTTTTTACTACTTTCTTGATTTAAAAGCATTCTTCTGACATCCCACGTAGCTTTCTCTTATCTTTTGTGATAAAATAGGCTCATACTCAATGAAAATCAAAGAGCAAACTAGGAAGCTAGCCGCAGGCTGTACTTGAGTACGGCA